>JAEDNZ010000023.1 GCA_016302215.1 Muribaculaceae bacterium | reverse complement strand
AAAAAATTCCATAATTCGGCAATTTTGAGTATCTTTGCAAAGAAAATTGGGTCTATACCATAGTGTCGGCAATGCGATTTGATTGTAAGTATCAGTCAATTAGCGATTTGGCGTGGCGGAGCCGGTGCTTGTGGCGTGGCCTGATATCGGAGATTGAAAAATAATAACATATATATATGACTTTATTAAGCATTTTCGGAATTACAAACAGCGGGCTAATGGCTATCGTAGCTTTGCTCACGGGCGCCGGTCTGGTGTTCTTGGCAATGTGGATAGCCGGGCTTATCTCACCCCGCTCTTTTAATCCGCAAAAGGGAGAGGCTTATGAGTGCGGTATCCCTACACGCGGCGAGAGTATGGCGCAATTCAAGGTAGGTTACTATCTGTTTGCTATTCTTTTCTTGATGTTTGACGTCGAAACAGTGTTCTTGTATCCCTGGGCTGTGCGTATGCAGCAATTGGGCACTCAGGGCCTCACTGCCATAGCAGTATTCTTCGGCGTATTAGTGCTGGGATTGGTATATGCCTGGCGGAAAGGAGCATTGGAATGGAAGTGACAACAAAAAGCATGCCCTACGAGGCATTCAAGGATAACGAGTATATCGAAGGTCTTGTCAAGGAATTGCAAGACGGCGGCGTCAACGTGGTAGTAGGCACCTTCGATAAGCTCATCAACTGGGGGCGGTCTAACTCTATCTGGCCACTCACCTTCGCCACCAGTTGCTGCGGCATAGAATTTGTGTCGCTCGGTGCGGCGCGCTTTGACATGGCGCGTTTTGGCTGGGAAGTAGCGCGCGCCTCGCCTCGTCAGGCCGACTTTATGATGGTGGCAGGCACCATTGTCAATCGTATGGTGCCGGTATTCCGCCGCCTCTACGACCAGCTCGCCGAGCCTAAGTATGTGATAGCGTGCGGTTCATGCGCTATCTCCGGCGGCCCATTCCGCAAGAGCTACCATGTGGCCAAAGGCATCGAAGGCATAGTGCCCGTTGATGTCTTCGTGCCCGGCTGCCCTCCGCGCCCCGAGGCTATGATTTACGGCATCATGCAGCTGTCGCGCAAGATAAAGGTAGAGCGCTTCTTTGGCGGCGTCAACCGCAAGCAGAAACGCGAGGATTTTCTCAATAGCCACCCCGTGGAAGATAAGTGAATAAGTAACACCGCGCGGCGAGCCGTAGCCGGCTGATGCCCTCACTGCTCGCGCCACATTATATATAATATACCAAACACGTCAATTATGGCAAATATTAAGGAAAAGATTGCACAACTCTTTCCTCAAGCTACCATAGAAGGCACCGAGGAGCAGCCTCTGGTCTCTATCGCCGATGCGCAGTGGCGCAGCCTGGCAAAGACGCTCCGCGATGATGCCGACTTGCAATATGACTATCTCGTGACCATTGTGGGCATGGATTGGACTGACAGCCTCGGGTGTATATACTATCTGATGTCGTCAAAGCACAACACCATGCTCGGCGTCAAAGTGGCTACCACTGACCGCCAAAAGCCCATGCTCCACTCGGTGGCTGACATTTGGGCTGTGGGCTGTCTGTATGAGCGCGAAGTGTATGACTTCTACGGCATCATCTTCATCGGCAACCCCGATATGCGTCGCCTATTCCTCAATATCGACTGGGTGGGATATCCCCTGCGCAAAGATTATGACGAGAACCCCGAGCTCAATCCCGTGAGCATTGAGAACGAGCGCCAAAGCGACACCACCGACACCTATGTGGAAGACGACAAAGGCAATGTGGTAAAGCGCGAGGTCAACGTCTTTGAGCCGGGCGACTTTGTGGTCAACATAGGCCCGCAGCACCCTGCCACTCACGGCGTGTTGCGCTTCCGTACCGCTGTCGATGGCGAGGAGATAAAGAAAATAGATGTGTATATGGGCTATATCCACCGCGGCGTGGAGAAGCTCTGCGAGAACCTCACATACCCGCAGACGCTCCATTTTATGGACCGTCTCGACTATTTCTCAGCCCACAACTATCACCACGCCCTCTGCCGTGTGATAGAGAAGGCTGCCGGCATACAGATATCGCGCCGCGCCGAGGTGATACGTGTGATGATGGACGAGCTGTCGCGTATAGCATCGCACTGCCTCTTCATCGGCACATATTGCATGGACTTAGGCGCCACCACGATGCTGTTCTATACGCTGCGTGTGCGCGAGCAGATACTCGACATTATGGAGAAGACCTGCGGCGCTCGCATGACCTTCAACTATGACTGCATCGGTGGTGTGATGCAAGACCTTGCTCCCGACTTCCAGGCCGACGTCAAGGCTCTCATCGCCGTGCTGCCTAAGAATATCAAGGAGTACAACAAGGTATTCACCGGCAACGTCATCGCCAAGAACCGTATGGAAGGCGTGGGCGTGCTCTCGCGCGAAGATGCCATCTCGTATGCCGTCACCGGCCCGTCAGGCCGCGCCTCAGGTTGGGCTTGCGATATGCGCAAGCTGCGCCCCTACAGCATCTACTCCGAGCTTGACTTCAACGAGGTGGTTGCCACCGAGGGCGACTCGATGGCGCGCTTTAAGGTGCGTATCGCCGAGATGGAAGAGTCAGCCAAGATACTTGAGCAGCTCGTCGATAATATCCCCGACGGCGAGTATTGCGTGAAGGTGCCCAAAGTGCTCAAGCTGCCCGCAGGCCGCTGGTTTGAGGTGACAGAGGGCTGCCGCGGCGCTTTCGGCGTGTATATCGAGAGCGACGGCTCCACCAAGCCTTACCGCTTGAAGCTCGCTACGCCCTGCTTGCCCTTGGCCGGCGTGGTGGATCACATCACCCGTGGCAGCAAGATTGCCGACCTTATCACCATCGGCGGCTCGCTTGACTACATCGTGCCCGATATGGATAGATAAGCCTCTCACACCTAAGAACAAAAATCTGAAAGCCAAAGATATAAATCTCATCAAAGATGCAAGACTTCTCAATCATCACAAATTGGATTCACAACCTGCTGGCGTCGTTTATGCCGGGCTGGCTCACTGTGACAGTGGAGTGTCTCCTCGTCGGTGTCGGCCTACTGCTGGTTTACTCGGTGCTGGCGCTGTTCTACATACTTTATGAGCGCAAGCTGTGCGCCTGGTTTCAGTGCCGTCTCGGCCCTAATCGTGTGGGTCCCTGGGGCTTGCTGCAGAGCGTGGCCGATATGTTTAAGATTCTCATCAAGGAGCTTATTGAGCTCAAGCATGTAGATCGTTTCCTCTTTGCCCTGGCGCCTTATCTGGTGATTATAGCATCAATGCTGGCGTTCTCGGTGATGCCGTGGGGTCGCGGTCTGCAGGTGGTCGATTTCAATATCGGCATCTTCTTCTTGCTGGCAGTGTCGTCAATCGGCGTGCTCGGCATCTTGCTTGCCGGCTGGTCGTCAAACAATAAGTTCACCCTTATCGGCGCTATGCGTTCGGGAGCGCAGATGGTGAGCTACGAGCTGTCAATAGGCCTGTCAGTGCTCACTATGGTGTGTCTCGCCGGTACAATGTCAGTCGAAGGCATCGTCATGGCGCAGTACGACGGCTGGTTTATCTTCAAAGGTCACATCCCGGCAATCATAGCCTTTGTGATATATATGATAGCGGGCACCGCCGAGACTAACCGCGGCCCGTTTGACCTGCCCGAGGCAGAGAGCGAGCTCACCGCCGGCTACCACACCGAATACTCCGGTATCCACTTCGGCTTCTTCTACCTGGCTGAGTATCTTAACCTCTTCATCGTGTCAGGCGTGGCAGCGCTGCTGTTCTTCGGCGGCTGGATGCCTCTGCATGTGCCCGGCTGGGAGGGCTTCAACGAGGTGATGGACTACATCCCCGGCCTGGTATGGTTTATCCTCAAAGCCTTCACGCTCTCAGCGATAATAATATGGTTTAAGTGGACCTTCCCGCGCCTGCGCATCGACCAGCTGCTGTCGCTGGAGTGGAAGTATCTGCTGCCTATCAATCTTGTCAATCTGGTGCTGATGGTGGCTATCATCGTGCTGGGCTGGCACTTCTAATAACGCGAAAAAACAATACCATAAACATATAACACAACACACCCATGAGCGCCAATTTTGGTAAAATAGCCCAAGTCATCGGCCCGGTGGTCGACGTCATATTTGAAGGAGGCACAAATGCGCTGCCGCCAATCTATACGGCACTGAAGATAGACCGCGCCGACGGCACGATGCTGATACTCGAGGTAGAGCAGCATATCGGTGAGGACACCGTGCGCTGCGTAGCTATGGAGAGCACCGATGGTCTGCGCCGCGGCATGCGCGTGGACTCGCTCGAGCGCCCTATCGCTATCCCTACCGGCGACCAGGTCAAGGGTCGCTTGATGAACGTAGTAGGCGAGCCTATTGACAACCTGCCATCGCTCAAGCGCGACAATCTGCGTTCGATACATCAGCCCGCTCCTGATTTTGACGAGCTGACGATAGGCACCGAAATCCTCTCCACCGGCATCAAGGTCATCGACTTGCTCGAGCCGTATAGCAAGGGTGGTAAGATTGGCCTCTTCGGCGGCGCCGGCGTGGGCAAGACGGTGCTCATCATGGAGCTTATCAATAACATCGCCAAGGGTCACGACGGCTTCTCGGTGTTCACCGGTGTGGGTGAGCGCACACGTGAGGGCAATGACCTGCTGCGCGAGATGATAGAGAGCGGCGTTATGCGCTACGGCGATAAATTCAAGGAAGGCATGGAGAAGGGCCAGTGGAACCTCCAAGATGTCAACCTCCAAGAGCTGCAGCAGTCACAGGCTGCGCTGGTGTTCGGCCAGATGAATGAGCCGCCGGGCGCGCGTCTGCGTGTGGCGCTGACGGGCCTCACCGTGGCTGAGCAGTTCCGCGACCAAGGCGCCGGCGGCAAGGACGTGCTCCTCTTCATTGACAATATCTTCCGTTTCACCCAGGCCGGTTCAGAGGTGTCAGCGCTGTTAGGGCGTATGCCCTCAGCTGTGGGTTATCAGCCCACCTTGGCCTCTGAGATGGGTACGCTGCAAGAGCGCATCACCTCCACCAAAAACGGCTCCATCACCTCAGTGCAAGCTATCTATGTGCCTGCCGATGACCTTACCGACCCGGCTCCGGCCACTACCTTCAGCTTCCTCGATGCCACCACGGTGCTCTCGCGTAAGATTGCTGAGCTTGGTATCTATCCCGCCGTGGATCCGCTGGAGTCAACATCGCGCATCCTCGACCCCAACATCATAGGCGAAGACCATTACAACACCGCTCAGGCTGTGAAGCAGCTGCTACAGAAATATAATGAGCTGCAAGATATCATCGCCATCCTCGGCGTAGATGAGCTCTCTGACGAGGACAAGCTCGTGGTGGCTCGCGCGCGTAGAGCGCAGCGCTTCCTCTCGCAGCCCTTCCACGTGGCAGAGCAGTTTACAGGTCTGCCCGGCGTGATGGTGCCTCTGAGCGAGACCATTCGTGGCTTCAAGATGATACTTGCCGGCGATATGGACGAGTATCCCGAGCAGGCATTCCTCAACGTAGGCACCATCGACGAGGCCATCGAGAAAGGCAAGAAGCTGCTCGCCGAGGTGCAGTAACCTCCGCCGCAACTCAATAGTAGTAAACATCATATTATCAACAGCATATAACCCACTTATCAGCAATGACACTCAGAATAATATCGGCCCAAGAGGTGCTCTATGACGGAGAGGTGACATCAGTCACGCTGCCCGGCGCCAAGGGCTCGTTTACGGTGTTGCGCAACCACGCCTCATTGGTGTCAACGCTCACTGCCGGCAATATCTGCTATGTGGCGCCTGACGGCACAACCGCTGAGCATGCCGTGAGCGGAGGCCTCGCCGATGTCGATCATAATGTGATAAGTGTGTGTGTCTATTAATCCCGCGGGCTATGAAGCGATATCTCTCAATACTGATACTGATGCTGATGGCGCTGCTGCCGGCGGCCGCCACTGAGACGGCTCACGCCGAGGAGGCTGCTGCCGAGGGCAAGATAGACCCCAAGGAAATCATCTTTGAGCACCTGGGCGATGCTTACGGCTGGGAAGTGCCCTTCAACCACCACCGGCGCATACCCCTGCCGGTGATTGTCGTCGCCGAGGACGGCGGCTGGCACATCTTCTCGTCAGCACGCGTCACCGATGGGCAGACCTATGACGACGGCGGCGTCCTCTTCAAGATAGCAGGCCACGACAGCGACTACAAAGGCAAGGTAGTGCAGGTCAGAGCCGATGGCTCAGAGTATCGTCCCTTTGACATCTCTATCACCAAAAACGTCTGTGGTCTCTTCATCACCGCAGCACTGCTGATAGGGTTGATGCTGTGGCTCGCCCGCTGGTATGGCCGTAAAGGCCATAAGGCACCGCGCCGCGGCCTGGGCGCGCTGGAGCTGGTGGTGTCGTTTGTCTATGACTCCGTCATCAAGCCCACCTTGGGCGAGAACACGCGGCGCTTTGCCCCGTATCTGCTCACCGTGTTTTGGTTTATCCTGCTGATGAACCTGCTGGGTCTGATAGTCATCTTCCCCGGTGGTGCCAATCTCACCGGCAACATCGCCGTGACAATGGTGCTCGCCGTGATGACCTTCCTCGTGACCAATATCTTTGGCAACAAGCATTATTGGAAAGAAATCTTCTGGCCTGATGTGCCCCTGTGGCTCAAGTTCCCGTTGCCCATCATGCCGGCGATAGAGCTCTTCGGCATCTTCACCAAGCCGGCGGCTCTGACGGTGCGTCTCTTTGCCAATATGATGGGTGGCCACATGATAGTGCTGGTGCTGACGCTGCTGATATTCATCTTTATGAGCATCAATCCCATTGCCGGTGGTGCTACCACCGTGGTGTCGCTGCTCTTCAGCGTGTTTATGCTGGTGATAGATGTGCTGGTGAGCTTCATTCAGGCCTACGTCTTCACCATGCTCTCCACCATCTTCATCTCGCTGGCTCAAGAAAAGGAGCACCACGCTCCGGCTCCTGAAGCCGACGTATAACCCCATAGAATAATAAAAATCAAATCAATATCAATACACACTAACCAACAAACAAATTAAGATTATGTTAGGTCTCTTAGCAGAAACAGCACTTGTCGGCTTCGGAGCAAGCCTCGGTGCCGCAATCGCAGCCATTGGTGCCGGTATCGGCATTGGTAAAATCGGTGCTTCAGCCATGGAAGCTATCGCACGTCAGCCGGAAGCTGCCGGTGATATCCGTTCGAACATGATTGTCATCGCGGCTCTTATCGAGGGTGTTGCCCTCTTCGCCGTGATTGTTTGCGTTCTTGCACTGTTTGTATAAAAACCTGCGACAATGGAACTATTCACGCCTGATTTCGGCTTGATATTCTGGATGTTTGTGTCCTTCGCCATCCTCTTCCTCATCTTGTGGAAGTTTGCATGGCCGGCCATCATCAAGGGAATCGACAGCCGAGCCGAGCTTATCGACAAGGGTGTGGAGTACGCTCAAAATGCCAAAGAGCAGCTTGACGATGCCAGCCGTCAGGCCGAGGCTTTGATAGCTGAGGCCCGGCGCCGGCAAGCTGATATGATGCGCGAAGCCGATAAAATCAAGACACAGCTCATAGAGCAGGCTCGCGCTGCCGCCCAGGCTGAAGCTCAGCGCGTCATGGATGGCGCCAAAGAGCAAATTCAGCAGCAGCAAAAGCAGGCCGAGCTGCAATTTCGCAATCAAGTGAGTGAATTTGCACTGCAGATTGCCGGCAAGGTGGTCAAGACCTCGCTCGTCGACGACAAGGCGCAAAAGCAACTCGTCAACACCCTTCTTGACGAAATCGAAAGCAACAACTAAACATCTCACCCTACACCTGACCGATGAACGACGGACTAATAGCGAGGCGCTATGCCAAAGCACTCTTTAAGGTAGCCACCGAGCGCCACTGCGCCCCGGAGCAATATCGCCTGATGCACAATCTGCTCGAGGCTTACACCTTGATATCGTCAGCTATGAGCAATCCCTTTGCCGGCGATGATGACAAGCGCCGCCTGCTGCTGTCGGCATCGCAAGCCGGTGACGATGCTACGTTTGGCGACTTTGTCAGCCTGCTCAGCCGCAACGGCCGCCTCGCCGACACCGATGACATAGCACGCGCCTTCTGCGACATCTATCGCCACAGCCGCGGCATCTGCCGCGTGGAGGTGGTCACGGCAGCGCCGCTGGCCGGCGCTGAGGAGCAGCGCATCAAAGACATCATCGCGGCTCACATCCCCGGCAAGACCATGGAATACGCCGCGCGTGTCAACGCCGACATCATTGGCGGCTTCATCGTCACCATTGACAACGAGCGCCTCGATGCTTCAATCAGCAACGAGCTCAAACAGCTCCGTCTTAACCTTATTAAATAGTATTCAACAACACAGCTGAAATCAGACTCCTTACAATGATTAACCCCAGCGAAATATCAGAGATATTAAAACAGCAACTCGAGAGCATCAACTCTAAAGTGGCATTCGAAGAGACCGGTACCACCCTTGAGGTCGGCGATGGCGTGGCCCATGTGTATGGTCTTGACAACGTGTGTGCCAACGAGTTAGTAGAGTTTGAGAACGGTGTCAAAGGCGTCGCTCTCAACCTCGAGGAGAGCAACGTCGGTGTGATTTTGCTTAACAATGTCAACAAAGTCACCGAAGGTATGGCCGTGCGCCGCACCGGCGAAATCGCCTCTATCGGCGTGGGCGATGGTCTGCTGGGGCGCGTCATCAACGTGCTCGGCGAGCCTATTGACGGCCGCGGCCCCATCCAAGGCGAGCGCATAGCGCTGCCGCTGGAGCGCAAGGCCCCGGGCGTGGTGTATCGTCAGCCCGTAAATCAGCCGCTACAGACCGGTATCAAGGCCGTAGATGCCATGGTGCCCATAGGCCGCGGCCAGCGTGAGCTTATCATCGGCGACCGCCAGATAGGCAAGACCGCTATCGCCATCGACACCATTATCAACCAGCGCAAGGAATACGAGGCCGGCAAGCCCGTGTATTGCATCTATGTGGCTATCGGCCAGAAGGCTTCATCAATAGCCGCCACCGTGGAGACCCTGCGCCGCCATGGCGCCCTCGACTACACCGTGGTGGTGGCTGCTTCGGCCTCTGACTCGGCATCAATGCGCTACTACTCGCCCTTTGTGGGCGTGGCTATCGGCGAGTATTTCCGCGACACCGGCCGCGATGCCCTCATCGTCTATGACGACTTGTCAAAGCAGGCCGTGGCTTACCGTGAAATATCGCTCATCTTGAAGCGCCCCTCCGGCCGCGAGGCTTATCCCGGCGATATCTTCTATCTCCACTCTCGCCTGCTGGAGCGCGCCGCCAAGATTATCGACAACCAAGAGATAGCATCGCGCATGAACGACCTGCCCGCAGCCCTCAAGCCTATGGTCAAGGGTGGCGGCTCGCTCACTGCGCTGCCTATCATCGAGACACAAGCCGGCGACGTTTCGGCCTACATTCCTACCAACGTCATCTCCATCACCGACGGCCAGATCTATCTGGAGACAGCCCTCTTCAACCGCGGTATCCGCCCGGCCATCAATGTGGGTATCTCAGTGTCGCGTGTCGGTGGTAACGCCCAAATCAAGTCAATGAAGAAAGTGGCCGGCACACTCAAGATTGACCAAGCACAGTTCAGAGAGCTGGAGTCATTCACCAAGTTTGGCGGCGACATTGATGCCGTCACCGCCCGCGTCATTGACAAAGGCCGCAAGAACGAGCGCCTGCTGATACAGCCGCAGTACAATCCCGTGGCTGTCGAAGACGAGGTGGCCGTGATATTCTGCGGCGTGCACGGCTTGCTCGAGAGTGTGCCCGCTGACAAGGTATCAGCCTTTGAGACGAGCTTGCTGCAGCTGCTGCATGCCAACTACAGCGACACCGTGCTGGCTCCGCTCAAGGCCGGCAAGCTCACTGACGAGGCTTCGGCATTATTGACTGAAGCTGCCAAGCAGGTGGCTGCGCAGTTTTAAACCATAAAGTATATAAAATTCAATAGATAACCTCACTGCCCAATGGCAACGCTAAGAGAACTAAAAGGACGCATCGGGTCGGTAGCCTCGTCAGAGAAGATTACCGGCGCTATGAAGATGATATCGTCGGCAAAGATGCACAAGGCTGAGCAGGCTCTGCGGCGTCTGAAACCATATCGCGACAATATAGAGGCCATTATCGCCAACCTGTTGTCGTCAGATGCCACCTTTGCATCACCGCTGACTGAGCCTCGCGGCGAAGTGCGCCGCGTGTCGGTGGTGGTTCTCGGCAGCGATGATGGCCTCTGCGGTGCTTACAATGTCAATATCAGCAAGGCATTGTCTGAGCACATACGCGCGCTGGACTCGCAATATGGCCCGGCCACGGCTTATAGCATCATAGCCGTGGGGCGCAAGATGCTCAAGGCCGCCGCGCGGTTGGCCGCCGACAGCCGCATCAGTGTGGAGGCCGCTCCCGAGTATATCAGTGCCAAGAGCGAGGGCGGCGACGTCAAGCGCCTCGCGGCCGAGCTGCAGCGCAGCTATGTCAGCGGCGAGACTGACCGCATCGACATAGTGTATATGGGCTATATCTCAGCCGGCCGGCAGCGTGTGCGCGCCGAGCAGATGTTGCCCTTGCGCGCCGAGACGTTTGCCGCAAGCGGCACCGTCAGCGCCAAGCCTTATCTCTTTGAGCCTGACGCGCAGACTATCTTCAGCACCGTGCTGCCTATGTTCTTGCTGGCACAGGCTCAAGATGTGTTCTGCGAGAACCGTGCCTCCGAGCAGGCCGCGCGCGTGATGGCAATGCAGAGCGCCAACGATAATGCCAAGAAATTGCTTGAGCAGTTGCAGCTCGAATACAACAAGCTGCGCCAGCAAAGCATCACCACCGAGCTCCTTGACATCGTCGGAGGCCAAGTGAAGCAGTGACGTGACCAATCATAATTACAGAAAAATATAAACGATATTTACATAAACATAATCAATGGGTAGCGTAAAAGAATATTTCTCATCGTTGGGTTCCGGCGTGGTGAGCTTGCTCAAAGGCATGCAGGTCACCGGCAAGGAATTCATCACCCCTAAGATTACCGAGTGTTATCCCGAAAACCGTCAGGAGCATCAATGGCCGGAGCGCTTCCGCGCCGTATTGCGCTTTACGGAGGATGGCGGGCGTCATAAGTGTATAGCGTGTGGCAGCTGCGAGCGCGCATGCCCTAATGGCACTATCACTCTCACCTCAAAGATGGAGGAGGGCGAAGGCGGCGCCAAACGCAAGGTACTCGACAAATACAGTTATGATTTAGGCAGCTGCACCTTCTGCCAGCTGTGTGTGACATCGTGCCCCACGGGCGCCATCTATTTCAGCAACGACTTTGAGCAGGCTGTGTTCACTCGCGGCAAGCTCGTCAAGGAGCTGAACGCCGGTCTGGAGCCTCCTCTGCCACCGAAGCGCCCCGCTGCCGCTCCCAAGCCGGCCGCCGCCGCTGCTCCGGCCGTCAAGGTAGATATTGACATGGCAGCTATCGAGGCTCAAGCCAAGGCCAAGGCCGGCGGCGACCCCGAGAAGGAGGCCAAGCTGCGCGAAGCCCTCATCAAGGCCGCCACGCTCAAGGCGCAGCGCGAAGCTGCCAAGGCCGCGAGCGAAGGCGCTACCCCCACCAACGAAAATAAATAAGCTATAATAATGGAATCTGTAGGAAGTATCATCTTGTATGTGGTCGTCGCTCTGGCGATGATCATCTTCTCGGTGCTCGCCGTGACAACGCGCAAAATCTTGCGCGCCGCCACCTACCTGCTGTTCACCCTGTTTGCTGCCGCCGTGGTCTATTTTATGCTTGACTACGAGTTTTTGGGCGCCGTGCAGATAGCGGTGTATGCCGGAGGCATTGTGGTGCTCTTTGTGTTTGCGATCTTGCTTACCAGTCACCCCGGCGATAACACTGAGCGACTGACTTCGAAGAAACGTGTCTTGGGCCTTGTTGCCGCTGTTGCCACTCTGGCCGTTGCCGGCTATGCTCTGGTGTCGCGTTGCGTGCATTTTGCCGAGAAAGCCGCCATTGACGGCCCGGATATGGACGCCATAGGCACCGCCCTGCTGGGCAGTGGCCGCGGAGAGTATCTGCTGCCCTTCGAAGCTATCAGTGTGTTGTTACTCGCATGTATAATCGGAGGCGTAGTCATCGCCCGCAAACGATAAAGAGCTATGGCAAACAGTGCAATCTGGTATCTTATCCCCGCGCTGATAATGTTCGGCTGCGGCGTTTACGGCTTTGTCACCCGTCGCAATATGATAGCAATGCTCATCTCGTTAGAGCTGATGCTTAATGCTGTGGATATAAACTTTGTGGTGTTCAACCGTTTCCTGTTCCCCGGGAGTATGGAGGGCATGTTCTTCACGCTATTCGCCATCGCGATAGCGGCCGCGGAGACAGCTCTTGCTATCGCAATAATCATCAACATCTTCCGCTCCGTCAAGAATATTGATGTGCGCGACCTTAACAAAATGAAATTCTAATCGCAATGGACGTCACATCACCTATCTTGATTTTGGCCATTCCTTTGGCGATGTTTTTGGTATTAGGCATCGCCGGCTGTAAGATGAGCCACAAGCTTGCCGGCTGGCTCGGCACTCTGGGCATGGGCACCGTACTGGTGCTCGCCTACAGCACAGCATTCACCTACTTCTTTTCAGGGTCGCCTGAGTTTATCGACGCCGCCACGGGCGAGCGCCTGCAGGCTGTGCTCTTCAACTATGATTGGCTGCAGTTTACTGATAGCCTGAAGATTTCGTTGGGCTTCCTTTTAGACCCCATCTCGGCGATGATGCTGGTGGTGATCACCACCATCTCGTTTATGGTGCATCTCTACTCGTTGGGATATATGCACGGCGAGAAGGGCTTCCAGCGCTACTACGCATTCCTGTCGCTGTTTAGCTTCTCGATGCTCGGCTTGGTAGTGGCTACCAACATCTTCCAGATGTATATCTTCTGGGAGCTTGTGGGTGCCTCGTCATACCTGCTCATCGGTTTCTACTACACCAAGCACAGCGCGGTGTCAGCGTCAAAGAAGGCATTTATCGTCACTCGCTTTGCTGACCTGGGCTTCTTGATCGGTATCCTCATCTTGTCATACTACACCAAGACCTTTGACTTCATCACCATGACGTCAGACCCCACATGGGTGCTCGGCACCACAGCCGGCGCCACCTTTATGGGCGGCTCAGTGCTGACGTGGGCTTTGGTGCTGATCTTCACGGGCGGTATGGGCAAGTCGGCAATGATGCCGCTGCACATCTGGCTGCCTGACGCTATGGAGGGCCCCACGCCCGTGTCGGCGCTCATCCACGCTGCCACTATGGTTGTGGCAGGTGTCTTCCTGGTGGCTCGTATGTTCCCCGTGTATATTATGGAGCAGTGCGCCACTGACTTCATCGTGGTCATCGGTGCCGCTACGGCGCTCTATGCTGCGATGGTGGCCTGCGCGCAGATTGACATCAAACGCGTGCTTGCCTTCTCCACCATCTCGCAGATAGCGTTTATGATGGTGTCGCTGGGCGTAGCCTCTGCCGGCAGCGGCGAGGTGTGTCACCACGGCCTGGGATACATGGCCTCGATGTTCCACCTGTTCACTCACGCAATGTTCAAGGCCCTGCTCTTCTTGGGCGCCGGTGCTCTGATACATGCGGTTCACTCCAATGACTACACCGCCATGGGCGGCCTGCGCAAATATATGCCTATCGCGCGCTGGACATTCCTTGTGGGCTGTCTCGCCATTGCGGGCATACCGCCGTTCTCCGGCTTCTTCTCCAAGGACGAAATCTTGTCAGCCGCCTTTGCCTACAGCCCCTTCATGGGTGTGTGGATGACGGCAGTGGCCGGCCTCACGGCGTTCTATATGTTCCGTCTGTACTACCTCATCTTCCACTGGAACAATCCCGACTATCAGGCCCATGGTCATGTGCCTCACGATGCACCGTGGACGATGTCGCTGCCTCTGATACTGCTGGCTCTGGTGTCGTGTGTGGCCGGTTTCATACCCTTCGGCCACTTCGTGACCTGGGATCGTATGCCCTATGACATCCATCTCGACCCCACGATAGCCTGCACGAGCGTAGCAGTGGCGGTAGCGTCAATAGCGCTTGCCACCGTGATGTATCGCAAGGAGAATGCACTGCCCGCCAAGATGCGTGCCGCGCTGCCTGCGCTGTGGCGTTGGTGCAACCGCCGCTTCTATTGGGATGAGCTCTACCTCTTTGTGACGCATAAGATCATCTTCAACAGCATCTGCCGCCCGCTGGCATGGTTTGACCGCCACATCATCGACGGCACCATGGATGCGCTGGCCTATGTCACCAATCGCGCCTCCGATGCTGTCAAGCCGTTGCAGTCAGGTCAGGTGCAGACCTATGTGTGGTTCTATCTCATCGGTGCTCTGCTCTTGGGCACCATCACAGCGATATGTTTAATCTAACCCACCGCCCGGTGTGTGACAATCATTAAAAATAGTAATTGCAATGTTTTCGAATATACTGATTTATTTCGTGGTTATCCCGCTGCTGATGCTTGGCGGCTTGGCCATCTGTCGGAATATAAAGCAGATACGCGCAGTCGCTGTGGTGGGTTCGCTTGCCTTGATAGCGCTGTCAGTGGTTCTGCTGGTGCAGTACCTGGGCCTGCGTGCCGCGGGCGAGACAGCGCCGATGCTGTTCACTGACTCGTGGACGTGGTTTGAGCCGCTGCATATCAACCTCGCCGTAGGTGTCGATGGCATCTCGATAGCGATGTTGCTGCTGTCGTCAATCATCGTCTTTGCCGGCTCGTTTGCGTCGTGGACCATACAGCAGCCTAAGGAGTTCTTCTTGTGGCTGATACTGCTCTCTACCGGCGTCTTCGGCTTCTTCATCTCGATTGACTTGTTCACCATGTTTATGTTCTATGAGGTGGCACTTATCCCGATGTATCTACTCATCGGCGTATGGGGCTCCGGCAATAAGAACTACTCGGCTATGAAGCTCACGCTGATGCTGATGGGTGGTTCGGCCTTCCTGATGCTTGGCCTGATAGGTATCTATTATCACTCGTCGGCTGACGGCAACCTGACGTGGAACATCCTCGAGATCGTGCGCAACGGCGCCATCTCGCATGGGTGGCAGACCTTCCTGTTCCCGATGACCTTTGTGGGCTTCGGTGTGTTAGGCGCGATGTTCCCCTTCCACACATGGTCGCCTGACGGTCACGCTTCGGCGCCCACCGCAGTGTCAATGCTTCACGCCGGCGTGCTGATGAAGCTCGGAGGCTATGGCTGCTTCCGCGTGGCTATCTACTGTATGCCTGAGGCTGCTCACGAGCTGTCGTGGATATTCCTGATACTGACCGGTATCTCGGTGGTGTATGGAGCGTTCTGCGCCTGTGTCAAGACCGACCTCAAGTATATCAATGCTTACTCATCAGTGTCGCACTGCGGCCTGGTGCTGTTTGCAATCCTGATGCTTAACACCACGGCGATGACCGGTGCCATCATGCAGATGCTCTCTCACGGCTTGATGACGGCTCTGTTCTTCGCCCTCATTGGTATGATTTACGGTCGCACACACACACGCGACATCACCAAGATGGGCGGTATGATGCAGATTATGCCTTACCTGTCAGTGTGCTACGTGATCGCCGGTATGGCATCGCTGGGCTTGCCGGGTCTGTCAGGCTTTGTGGCTGAGATGACCATCTTTGTGGGTTCGTTCCAGCACGCAGACATCTTCCACCGCGCCTTCACCATCGTGGCCTGCTGCTCTATCGTGATCACCGCGGTGTATATCCTACGCGTGGTGGGCAAGCTGCTCTTCGGGCCGGTGCAAGACCAGCATCACCTGAAGCTTACCGATGCTACGTGGTGGGAGCGCCTCTCCACGGTGACGCTCATCGTGAGCGTGGCCGCTATCGGTTGCTTCCCCAACTTCTTTGCAGATTTGATTAAATACACCTTCAGTCCCGAGATATTCTCAGTACTCGGCATGAACTAACCCTCGAATATTATTTAAGCAATGGATTATTCACAGTTCTTAGTAATGAAGCAGGAAATCGGGCTGCTGATTGTCTTCATCCTGGTGTTCCTCTACGA
>JAEDNZ010000199.1 GCA_016302215.1 Muribaculaceae bacterium | reverse complement strand
TGAGCAGCGCGACTTCGTGCTCGACGGCTGGTCCATCGCCTCCGGACGCGAAAACGACGCCATCAAGCCCTGGCGCTTCTATGGCGAAAAACAAAGCGATGACGTCATCAACACAATCCTCGAGGTTGCTAACACCAACAACTCCGAGGAAGCCACTGTCACTACCGCAGACTGGCAGGCTCTTTACACTCCTACCGTTACTCTTGATGGCGACTACAAGCTCACTTTCAGATGGAAAGTATCACCCATGTGCCGCGACGGCAAGTACAAAATCCAAGTTTATGCCTGCGAAGACGGCCAAGCATGGTCTGAGGGCTCGCTCCTCTTTGACTGCCTCGACAGGGATTTGCTACGCGAATGTGGCGTCCCCGAATCGCAGTACGCCGACTACTACCTCTTCGACGGCTGGATTTGGCTGCCAACCACCATCAACCTTGCCCCCTTCAACGGCAAGAGCGTGAAAATAGCTTTCGTGTATCTGCCTCTCGGCAACAGCATCAACATCCTCGACTTTGACGATGTCAAGATTGAGCAATTTGACGCCCCTACAGGCCCCAAACCGCTGCTCTCAAGCTATGAGTACAACTTCGGCAATGTTTATCCCGGCTCGCACCTATACTCTGACATCTTCACGCTTTCCAACGTGGGCACCGATGGCCTCACTATCTCGTCTATCGAAGCTCCCGACGGCTACGGCGTAAACTTCGGCAACATTGCCTTGGAGGATATCAGCCTCAAAATCAACGAGAAACTCAAATTCCAACTCACCTACAGCCCCACGCTCACCACGCCCGCTTCCGGCTCTATCGTCCTCCACACTAATGGCGGCGATGCCACAATCGCCGTCAAAGCCGCTAAGCAGGCTATTCCCGCAGGCGGTTGCTACGAGGGCTTTGAAGGCCCCACATTCCCCCCGGCCGGCTGGACATCTCAGAAATGGACTCGCAGCTCTGTCGGCATCGAGGGCGAGCGCTCGGCTGTATCTAACGCTTACTACACCGAGGAGAACTTCCTCATGACCCCCCGCGTTGACGCTTCATCATCGCCCGCCACAATCGTATTCACATACATGGACGTATATAGCGGCGAAGAAGAGGGCGGCGCCGACACCGAGGTGCGCCTCTTATTCTCTGCCGATGGCGGCGAGTCGTGGGAGCTGGTTGACACCTACAACTACGAAGACGAGTACGACGTGCTTATCCAAAAGAGCTACTCGCGCTCAGCCAACTCTGACAACTGCTACTGGAAGTGGGAGTGGGAGCTCACATACTATGACTCTGAATATGGCGCTAACGCCTCTTCTTTCTACCTCGACTCTGTAGTCCTCTCTAAGCTCTACGGCAGCGACAACAAGCCCGAGCTTTCCTCGCCCGTTTTCCCCGCTGACCAAGCCGTTGAGGTATTCAACCGAGGCGTCGTCCTCCAATGGAAGGCCGCCCAGTTTGCTAACGGCTATAAGCTCCACGTCAGAAATGCCGAAGGCACAATCGTTGATACCACGCTCGATGCCAACACGCTCAGCTACGAGCTGCCCCGCCTCGAGTACAACCACACCTACATCTGGACCGTCACTCCCTTCAACGACAAGGGCGACGCTGACGATGTTATCTCGTGGTCTTTCACCACTATCAAAGACCCCACTGTCACATCTTATCCTTACACCAACGACTTTGAGGACTTCCCCGGCACCGGCTGGAACATCACTCAGACCGGCAAGACGGCATGGACCGCTAACAGCACCGAGCCTTACGACGGCCTTTACTCTGCCTACGCTTACGGCCGCGGCGACAACGACGTCACTTACCTCGAGACGCCTGACTTCGTGCTCCCCGCTGACGAGCCTATGATTGCCACGTTCTACTGGGGCGACGACGTGCCAGTGGATCTCATCAAAGACCCCACCGGCACCGTCTCTAACAACACCACCGCTTCTGATGGCATCTCTGACGGCACCTTCGAAATCTTTGTCGATGGCGAGTGGCAGCAGCTCATTCTCCTCAGCGACAAGACCAACCCCTACTGGATACGCGAGCGCATTGACCTCGCTCCCTATGCCGGCAAGACCGTTGCTTTCCGTTGGGGTTACAAGGTTCATTCCTACATGCGCTCAAGCGGTGTTGGCCTCGACAACTTCGCCGTCACTTCGGCAGCCCCTGTCAAGCTCTCGTTCAGCCAAGAGGCCTACGACTTTGACAAGATTAACTACGGCAGCGCAGTAGCTACCGACGCCGAGTTCACCATATTCAACGACGGCACCGACACCGCTGAGATAGCTTCGGCAACCTTTGCCAACGGCAACTTCTCTACCTCGCTCAAAGCCGGCGACCGCATCGACTCCGGCAAGGCTCTCGCCTTCAGCATCGGATTTGACGCCGCCGACACCGCCACTGGGCTTTCTGACGAGCTCACCGTGACCACCACCACCGGCCAATCCGCCACAATGGCCGTACACGCTATCGCATTGCCCGAAGATGTAATCTTCTTCGGCCTCGAATGGGACGCCAACGGCTCGCTCAACCCCGCCAACCTCTGCCTCATCGACCAGGACAACAAGAACCCCATCGCGCTCACCTTCGTAGATTACCCGCACAAGGGCGACAAGATGGCATTCATGGTCATTGACTACACCGCCAACGATTGGCCCATCCCCTACCCCAACACCGGCAAGAAGAGCCTCGTCACTTTCGGCCTCGACGGCGCCACTTCTAAGGACTGGGTCGTGGGTCCCGCTATGACGGCTACCGAAACGTCTTCATTCGAATTCTTCGGCCGCAACTATGAGAGCAAAGACGCCCTCGGGGGCGGTGAGGTATTCGGCCCCGGCACAGCTTACGTTATGGTTACCACCGATGTCAACAACCCCTCCAACCTCGACGCTTACACCGAAGTGGCTCACTACAAATTCCCATTCCTCGAGAACTACCAATACACCCGCTTCGATACTGACCTCAGCAGCTTCGCCGGCCAGCGCGTGCGCGTAGGTATCCGCCTCGAGAGCACCGACGGTCTCGCTTACTTCCTCGATGACCTGCAGTACAACCACTTCGCCGATGCCGACTTCTCTGGCGTCGCTGACATTGCTGTGGATGCCGACGCTGACGCTCCCGCCGAGTACTACA
>JAEDNZ010000198.1 GCA_016302215.1 Muribaculaceae bacterium | reverse complement strand
AGGAACGACACGCCTTGTGCCACGAGCTGCTGCAGTGGCACTGCGTTGTTGCCTTCGTTCGGCGTTGCGACGTTTGTCTCGGCATTGGCGCTGCTGCGGCTTTCGACTTCAGACTCGTTGATGTTGCCGTCTGGCTGGCTTTGGAGATTGGTCTTGCCGCCCGGTTCTTCGGCTTTCTCGGCGCGGGCAGGCTCGTTGTCTTCTATGCAGTCGTAATAGCCGTCGGAGATGTCCTCCTCGTCATATTCTTCGTCTTCGTAATAGCCGTCATCGTAGCCGTAATAGTAGTCATCGTCATAGTAGTCATCGTCGTATTCCGCATTTTCTTCGTCGTAGCCCTCGTAGCAGTCGGTTTTTTGCTGCGGCGGAGTCGCCGTTGTGGTGGCTGATGCTGTTTCTGCAGAGTCTGTTGACGACGGCGCTGAGGTGGCGGTGTCTTCTTCTTCCACAATGTCGTCGAGCGCGTTGATTATCTGCTTGAATCGGTCCTCGCCGGCAAAGATGGTGTCCTCGCCGCCGTCGAGCACGCCGCTGAACATGTTCTGCTTGAAGCGCAATTTGTCGATCATGCGCTCCTCTATGGTGTCTTTCGACACGAGGTTGATCACCTGCACGCCGCGTTGCTGGCCGTAGCGGTAGATGCGCCCTATGCGCTGCTCGAGCACGGCGGGGTTCCACGGCAGGTCGAGGTTGACGATGAGCGATGCCGACTGCAGGTTGAGGCCCGTGCTGCCGGCGTCGGTGGAGATGAACACGCGGCACTCTGGGTCGTCCTTGAAGCGCTCCGTCATCTTGCCGCGCTTGTTAGAAGGCACGCCTCCGTGCAGAAATTCATACTCAATGCCGCGCTTGTCGAGGTCTTGGGCGAGCAGCCGCGCCATGCGCTCCCACTGGCTGAACACCACCGCCTTGCTGTCGCCCGACTGAAGCATCTCGTCGATGATGTTCATGGCTTCGCCTATCTTCACGTCGTGGCGGGTTGCCTGGTCGAGCACGTAGGTGCTGTCGCTCACCATGCGCATTATGTTGAGGCACAGCAGCAGCCTGCGGCGGTCCGACTCGCTGAGGAAGTGCAGGCGGTGCCATTTCTGTATCAGGCGCGCCACCGTCTCCCTGTTGCTGTCGTGTATGTCCATCTGCTGCGGCGTCATCGCCACGAGCACTGTCATGTCCTGGCGCTCGGGCAGCTGTAGCGCCACATCGGCCTTGCGCCGGCGTATGAGGCGCTGCGAGGCTTGCTTGCCCACGCTGTTGAGGTTCTTGTAGCCCAGCACCTTCGACGTGCCGTCGGTTACTATGCAGTTGCTGCGGAATTCGTAGTACGGGCCAAGGCAATACTGGTCCACAAGCTCCATCACCGAGTAGAACTCCTCGAGCTTGTTCTCGAGCGGCGTGCCCGACAGCGCCACTGCGTAGCGCGAGTCGATGCGCCTTGCCGCCGAGGCAATGATGGTGTTCCAGTTCTTCAGGCGCTGCACCTCGTCCATTATCACCATGTCTGCCGATATTCGCCCGAGATAGTGCACGTCGTTGGCCATGGAGTGGTAGGAGACGATCTTGTAGGCGGCAGGTGCGCCATACATCTGGGCGCGCTTGGTGGCCTCTCCCTCCAATATCAGCACATCGGCTCCAGTAAAGCGCTCTATCTCGCTCTTCCACTGGTATTTAAGCGAAGTTGGGCACACCACCAGCACCGATTCGGCAAGGCTGTGGCGGCGAAGCAGTTCGGCGGCGCCGATGGCCTGCACGGTCTTGCCGAGACCCATCTCGTCGGCAATCAGCGCACGCCCCTTGGCGAAGGCGAACTTCACGCCCTCCTTCTGATAGGGGAACAGCTTGGTATTCAGCAGGCGGTCGAGCTCGTCGTCGCTCATGTCGTTGGCTATCTTGTGGCGGCGGGCGGCCTCTCGCACCTCTATCACATGGCTCAGCGCATCGTCGTAGCAACGGAATGTGCTGCTGAGGGCGCATGCGGCCTCGAGGAACTCCGGAAAGGCGTCGTAGCACTCCCGGCGCAGAACGCCCTCGGTATCGAAATATCGGCCGGCGAGAGCCTCAAACTGCTCGCGGCACTCCTCGCCGAGGCGAATCTTCACCTCGCGCTCACCGCGGTACGACAGATAGACCGACGTATAGGATGGCAGGTAGCCGCCCGCGGCGCACTCCGGGTGCTCATCGAGCCACATCTTGAGCGCCTCAAGGTGCTTGCAGGTGCCCAGGCGCGACGTCTTGAAGTCGAGGCACGAGCAATAGTTCCAAGGGCTCTCCTCGCCGCGATACACCACCTTGTACGTCTGGCGAGTCTTGTAGTTCCTCACCTTGAACTCGCCCGGGGCATGCTTGACATCCACGGCATCGATGGCAAAATACTCCTTCATGGCAGCCTGGCGCCTCAGAGCCACCTGCCACTCCTTCAGCGACATGCAGTCGGGCTTCACCGTCTCCGAAACATGCTTCATCCCGTCCTTCCGAGCGCCTTTCTTTGCCGACTTCGCCCCACCCTTAGAACCGATTTTTGCCATAGCACTATAAGATAAATCTAATCGTTATTCCGCAACACTTCAATACCATAATATCGCAAAGCGGACAAGCAACAACACATTGCCCAGCCACATTGCCCAGTTGCAGAATTCAATACCCCAGCGTTGCAATAAAAAATAAGGAATCCCTGCAACCAGCGTGACAAAGATAGCAATAAATCAGACAAAATCACTCCTTTCGGCGGAATTATCTCAATAATGAATCAATTTGACCGCTCGCTCTCGCCGGTTATTGATTCTATCCTCGGTTTGAGGTGTAAATTCCACATATCAGTATGGCGGAATCCTGCGCTCGCTCATATGCATCTACTTTTGCGGAGGCACATACGCCGAGGACGTCAGCTCACACCTGATGAACCACTTTTCGCTCCACCCAAATCTCCGAACCTGCAGCGCCGACACCATCCTCGGTGCGATAAGCGGGTTCGCCAAGAGCAACATCTCCTACACTTCAGATGTCGGCAAGAGGCGGCAAAGAACGGATATTCGACGATATGAACAACGGGTTCGGGAGGAACAGGCTGCCAAAATCTTTCATGGCCGAAAGCCTTTGTGTTCAAGTTCATATCGGTGCCGGCCAAGTGGGTCAAGACCGCAAGGCAAC
>JAEDNZ010000022.1 GCA_016302215.1 Muribaculaceae bacterium | reverse complement strand
AAGCGCGAGAACTCATCAAAATGTATCGAGGAGCTGTGGTCAGTGCTATTCATACTTGTAGATTTAGTGCAAATGTACAATTTCCGCTCCAATCCAACAAACATAAAGCAGAAAATTATTACATTTTGGACAAGATATTGTCTATTTTGACCATAAAATCATATCGTTTAATCATCAAAAAATGTCTTAATCCGAAAAGTTTGGCTATGTCAAAGGGATTTGCTAATTTTGCGCTACAAAATGAAGTATAACTAATTTTCAACGTTTTGGATATAGACCCTTTGCCGGCGATAGAGCCGGCCTTATGCTTTATCAATGCGGCGATTAGCGGCATCGCGCTCTCGCCCACCGCTATCGTGGCTCTGGCAATAGCCTTGTGTTGCTTGATAATCTCCGGCTTTGTGTCGGGCAGCGAGATAGCTTTTTTCTCGCTCACACCTCAGCAAATAGCCGACGCGGAGGACACGCGCCGCGGCAAAGCCCTCAAGGCGCTACTCGAAAAGCCCGAGCGCCTGCTCGCCACAATCTTGATAGCCAATAATTTGGTCAATGTCACCATAGTAGTGCTCTGCAACTTTGCCCTCGGACCGGTGTTTGCGAGCCTCAACGCCGTGCTGAGCTTTGTGTTGCAGACCATCATTCTCACCTTCCTGATACTCCTTTTCGGCGAGATTATCCCCAAGCTTTATGCCAACCATAGCCCCATGGGCTGGGCCAAAGGCGCTGTGGATATCATGGGGGCGCTGATGCGGGTGTTCTCGCCGCTGGCAGGCATGCTGGAGAGCTCGTCATCGATAGTAAAAAAGGTGGTGCCCAAACGCCCTGACAGCATCACCACCGACGACCTCAGCCAAGCCCTCGAAATAACCGCCGGCACCACCAAGCCTGACAAGGATATGCTCGAAGGCATCTTGAAATTCGGCGACACCACGGCGGCCGAAATCATGACCCCGCGCATTGACATCACCGACCTCGACATCTCCGACTCCTTTGACAAGGTGGTCAAGGTGGTCATCGAGAGCGGTTACTCGCGTATGCCCGTATGCGATGGCAGCCAGGACAATATCAAAGGCATACTCTATGCGCGCGACTTGCTCCCCTACATTGGCCGCGAGAGCGCCGGCTTCAGGTGGCAGACGCTCCTGCGCGAGCCTTACTACGTGCCGGAGTCGCGCATGATTGATGATATCCTCGAAGATTTCCGCCGCCGCAAGCAGCACCTCGCCATCGTCGTAGATGAATACGGCGGCACGCAAGGCTTAGTGACCATGGAGGACGTGCTCGAAGAAATCGTAGGCGACATCAATGACGAATACGACCCCGAAGACCAGACCTTCAAGCGCCTGCGCGATGACACATATATCTTTGAGGGGCGCACCTTGCTCAACGACTTCTTCCGCATCACCGGCCTCGATGAGGCCGACTATGAGCCGGTGACCCAAGATGTGGAGACCGTGGCCGGCATGTTGCTCGCCATCAAGGGCGACTTCCCTAAAGAGAAAGAGCCGCTGGTCTATGGCCACTGCCGTTTTCTCGTGCTCGAAGTGGTAGATCACCGCATCGTCAGCGTCCGCGTCAAGGTGATGCCCGAAATACAGCTGTCGTGACACACCGCCCTTACCGCCGCCCTATGAAGCTCGCCATGATGCTTGCCGCCGCTATCACTCTCGGCGCCACTGCCGGCGCGGGCTGCTCGCGCGGCGACGACGTCACGCCTCGGCAGCAAGCCTATCCGCGAGCCGCCGTCTATGACAGCGCCTACACCGCCATTGACAGCGCCGGTGTGACGATTATGGCCAACAGCGCCGCCACTGTCACCTGCCCGCGACACAGATGGCTTGACATAGCATACCCGGCCTACAAAGCCACCATACACATCACCGTGACTGAGGCCGCCGAGCCAGATGACTACGCCGCCGCGATAGCCAACCGACATGAGCGCATGCGCCTCAACATAGGCGATGCCGAGGCTGCCGTGCTGCAATATGCCGGCGCCGACAGCTCATGGCGCAGCGAGATGGTGGTCTGCGCCGAGCCTATAGCCACGCCGCTGCAGTTTGTGGCGCACGATGGACGCCGCATTGTCAGCGGCGCCACATTCTTTGCCGACATCACCCCCGCCACCGATGCCGACTCGATAGCGCCTATGCTGGCCACCCTCAGGCGCGATGTGATAGTAATGCTCAAATCGCTACGATGATGACTACCGTGCCCACCGAGTTAGATTTAGGCACTGACGCACGCCTCCGAGGCCTGCGCGTGTGGATTGCCCCCATAGCTCAGGGCCGCGCCACCGGCCGCCGCTGCCGCGAGCGCCGGGCCGTGGCCTCTGTGCTGCGCCATATCTTCGGCGGCGACACCACCCTCGCCCACACCACCGAGGGCGCTCCCACCCTGCCGCAGCACCCGCAGTTGCAGATATCCATCTCGCATTGCCGCAGCCTATGCGCCGTGGCCATCGCCGACGGTTCGGCACAGATAGGCATCGACATCGAGGAGGCCCGGCCGCAGTTAGAGCGCGTGGCGCCCAGGGTGCTCTCTGCCGCCGAGATGGACATATATGCGCCCGGCAGCGATGGCCTGCTGCAGGCATGGACCCTCAAGGAGGCGCTCTACAAGGCGGCGCTCACGCCGGGCCTCGACTTCCGCGCCGACATTCATATATGTGATGCGCGCAACACCCCCGCCGTGGCATACGTAGGCGAGCGCCCTTACGACGTGGTGTATAGCCGGCGCATAGCCCTGCCGGGCGCCAACGCTTTCATAAGTGTGGTGGCGCAGCATCTGCGCATTGACTGATTGTGCCATATAATGTGCCCGTCGGCAATGAGCATAAGCCTCGCAAAATAAAATTTACGCCCAAATAATAGTTTAATATAAATAAATTAGCTACCTTTGCCGTGACGTAGCGCTCTCCGTGTGTCAGCAATGGCGCATGGGCGCGGGGGCTGCGTCAAGACGTTAACCTAAAATCAAACCTGATAGCCCGATATGGGCTTTGTAGAACAACAATTATCAAACAAAACGTGCTATGTTAGAGAAGACTAACGTCAAAGTTCTCGACAAGGTGGTCGTGCGATTTTCGGGCGACTCCGGCGATGGTATGCAGCTCGCCGGCAACATCTTTACCAACGTCTCTGCCGGCGTTGGCAATCAAGTATCCACCTTCCCCGACTATCCGGCCGAGATACGCGCCCCGCAAGGCTCGCTCGGCGGCGTCTCCGGCTTCCAGGTGAGCGTAGGTATGAATGTGCACACCCCGGGCGACCTCTGTGATGTGCTCCTCGCCATGAACGCCGCGGCATTCAAGCAGAATGTCAAGTATGTCAAGCCCTCCGGCGTGGTAATCGTAGATATCGACTCCTTCAAAGAGGCCGACCTGCGCAAAGCTCTCTACACCACCGACGACCCCTACACCGAAGTAGGATGCAAGGCGCAGGTGGTAGAGGTCCCCGTCACCACTATGACAAAGGCCGCTCTCGCTGACAGCGGCCTCGACCTCAAGAGCGTGCTCAAATGCCGCAATATCTTTGCTTTAGGCTTGGTATGCTGGCTCTTTGACAGACCGTTAGAGAGTGCTCTCCACCACCTCAAAAATAAATTTGCCAAAAAGCCCGCCGTCTTCGAGGCCAACGCCAAAGTGCTGCAAGCCGGTTATGACTACGGCCACAACATTCACGCTTCGGTATCGACATATCGCATCGAGACCGAAGACCCCCGTCCCGGCATATACACTGACATCAACGGCAACACCGCCACCGCCTACGGCCTCATCATGGCCTCGGAGAAGAGTGGCCGTCCGCTATACTTAGGCTCTTATCCCATCACCCCCGCCACTGACATCCTCCACGAACTCGCCAAGCGCAAAGACCTCGGCGTCAAGGCTGTGCAGATGGAGGACGAGATAGCCGGTGTATGCTCGGCTATAGGCGCCGCCTTTGCCGGCAACCTCGCTGTCACCTCCACGTCAGGCCCCGGTCTCGCCCTCAAGAGCGAAGGCATAGGCCTCGCCGTCATGGCCGAGCTGCCGCTGGTGATAATCGATGTGCAGCGCGGTGGCCCATCTACCGGCCTGCCTACCAAGACCGAGCAGACTGACCTCTTCCAGGCTCTCTATGGCCGCAACGGAGAGTCACCCTTGTGTGTGGTAGCTGCCGCCTCGCCCACTGACTGCTTCACTATGGCTTTTGAGGCATGCCGCATAGCTTTGGAGCACATGACCCCCGTGATACTCCTCACCGACGCCTTCATCGGCAATGGCTCAAGCGCTTGGCGCGTGCCCGATGCCGATGAATATCCCGAGATACACCCGCCGCTGCTGCCCGCCGACCGATGCGACGGCACATGGCGCCCCGTGGAGCGCGACGCCGCCACGCAGGTCAGATACTGGGCCATCCCCGGCACCCCCGGCGCTCAGCACCGCCTCGGCGGCCTTGAGAAAGATGCCGTCACCGGCGCCATCTCCACTGACCCCGTCAACCACCAGCGCATGGTCAACATCAGACGCGAGAAAGTGGCCCGCATAGCCGACGACATACCGGCACTCACCGTCCAAGGCAATGCCGACGCTGACACCCTCATCATCGGCTGGGGCGGCACATACGGCCACCTCATCACCGCCACCAACGCCCTCAACGACAGCGGCACCGCCGTGGCCCTCGCGCACTTCCGCTACATCAACCCGCTGCCCGCAAATGCCCTCGATGTCATTCGCCGCTACAAGCGCGTCATCGTAGCCGAGCTCAATACGGGCATGTTTGCCGACTTCCTCCAAAGCAAGCTCCCCGGGGTCAACATTCTGCGCATCAACAAAGTGCAAGGCCAGCCCTTCGCCGCAAGCGAAATAGTGGAGCAAGTAAAATCACTCATGAAATAACACCTCGCCATGCAACCGACTATCACCCCCCAATCTTCATACTCTCCCGCCGACTTTAAGAGCGACCAAGCTGTGCGTTGGTGCCCCGGATGCGGCGACCACGCCATCCTCAACACCCTCCACAAGGCCATGGCCACCCTGGGCATCGCCCCGGAGATGACAGCCGTGATTTCAGGCATCGGATGCTCGTCACGCCTCCCTTACTACATGAACACCTACGGCTTTCACACCATCCACGGCCGCGCTGCTGCCATCGCCACCGGCTTCAAAGTAGCCAACCCGCAGATGACCGTCTGGCAAATATCAGGCGACGGCGATGGCCTCGCCATCGGCGGCAACCATTTTATCCACGCCGTGCGGCGCAACATCGACATCAACATGGTGCTCTTCAACAACAAAATCTACGGCCTCACCAAGGGGCAATACTCACCCACGTCGGCCCGCGGATTTGTGTCAAAGTCATCGCCCTACGGCACCACCGAAGACCCATTCATTCCCGCCGAACTCGTCTTCGGCGCCCGAGGCAACTTCTTCGCCCGCTCAATTGACGTGGAGCTCGCCACATCACAAGAGGTGTTTGTCGCTGCCGCCCGCCACAAAGGTGCATCAGTGGTGGAAGTGCTGCAAAACTGCGTCATCTTCAACAACGGCATTCACAACCCCATCACCGACAAAGAGGTGCGCGCTGACCGCACAATACACCTGCGCCACGGCGAGAAGATGATTTTCGGCAAAAACGGCGACAAAGGCCTCGTGCAGGACGGCTTCCTCATCAAGGCTGTGACCATAGGCCAAGACGGATACACCCTTGACGACGTGCTCGTGCATGACGCTCACACCCCCTCAAACTTCCTCCATCAGCAGCTCGCTATGATGGACGGCAACACACTGCCGCTGGCCGTCGGCGTCATTCGCGACGTAGAGGCTCCCACCTACGATGCCGCCGTGGAGGCGCAAGTAGCCGAGGTGCGCGCCAAGAAAGGCTTTGACAGCCTGCGCTCGCTAATCCTCGCCGGCGAAACCTGGGAGGTGAAGTAACCCCCACAGCCGCCGCTTACACACATACCGCCGAGGGCGCCCCGACTCTGCTCAGGGCGCCCTCTCTGCGCAAGAGCCTCACCGGAGAGTTTGCTGCGTTTTTGCAAGTAAGAGATTGCTTTTAGTTGATTTTTTTGGCTGCAAGCTATGTTATGTTTCAAACATTCGCTATCTTTGTAGATTAAAAATAGCAAAACACTCGTGAGCGATGAATGAGCAGTCATTAAGCCAGTTGTATCTGAAGGATACGGCGTTTCAGGATTTGATGCAGCGGCGCGTGTTCAACGTGCTGCTGATAGCCTCACGCTACGATGCTTTTATGATGGAGGAAGACGGGCGCGTGGAGGAGCAGCTCTACTTTGAGTATGTGGGCCTCAACCTGTCGTCGCCGCCGCGCGTCACCCAGGTGTCGCACATCAGCGAGGCCCTTGAGGCTATGCGGCAGAAGCCTTTTGACCTGGTCATCGCCATGCCCGGCGTGGAGCTGTCAGAGACATTCAGCGGCGCGGCATGCATCAAAGCTGAATACCCTGACACGCCCATCGTGGTGCTCACACCCTTCTCCAAGGAGGTGTCGCGACGCCTCGCCAGCGAGGATTTGTCGAATATTGACTATGTGTTCTCATGGCTGGGCAATGTGGATTTGCTGCTCGCAATAATCAAGCTGCTTGAGGACAAGCTCAATGCCGATGACATCACGCAGGTGGGCGTGCAGATGATAATGCTGGTCGAAGACTCGGTGCGTTTTTACTCGTCGGTATTGCCTCACCTTTATAAATTTCTCCTCAAGCAGTCGCGCGTATTCTCCACCGAGGCGCTCAATGACCACGAGCGCATGCTGCGTATGCGCGGCCGCCCCAAGATTATGCTCGCGCGCGACTATGAGGAGGCCATAGCCCTGTATGAGCAGTATGGCAAGAATATGCTCGGCGTCATCAGCGACGTGTCGTTTGCGCGGCAGGGCGTCAAAGACTCAGCGGCGGGGCTGCGCCTGGCGGCATATCTGCGCGAGCAAGACCCCTATCTGCCTATCATCATTGAGTCATCTGAGATTGACAATGCCGAGAAGGTAAAGCCCTTCGGCGGAATATTCCTTGACAAGAACTCCAAGAAGCTGTCGGTCGATTTGGGCGAGGCCATTATGAACAATTTCGGCTTTGGCGACTTTGTGGTGCGCGACCCCGACAGCGGCGCCGAAATCATGCGCCTGACCAATCTCAAGGACCTGCAGAAGCGCATCTTTGACATCCCGGCCAACGCCCTCTACACTCACGCCTCTCACAACGACATCTCGCGCTGGCTATACTCCAGAGCTATGTTCCCCATCGCCGAGGTCATCAAGCAGCACCGTTTTGCCTCGCTTGACGAGGCGCCGGCCGTGCGCCGCTTCTTCTTTGACGTGATAGTGAAATACCGCAAGATGAAAAACCGCGGCGTGGTGGCCGTCTTCCAGAAAGACCGCTTTGACCACTACTCCAACTTTGCACGCATCGGCGAGGGTAGCCTTGGCGGCAAGGGGCGCGGCTTGGCTTTTGTGGATTCTATCATCAAGAAAAACCCCGTGTGTGATGACTTCCGCGGCGTCACCATCTCGATACCGCGCACCGTGGTGCTCTGCACCGATATATTTGACGAGTTTATGGCGGCCAACCGCCTCTACCCTATCTCGCTGAGCGATGCCGCCGACGAGGTCATTCTCGAGCACTTCCTGGCGGCGCGCCTGCCTCAGCGCCTCATTGACGACTTCTTTGCCCTCTTTGAAGTGGTAGATAGGCCCTTTGCCGTGCGCAGCTCGAGCCTACTCGAGGACTCGCACTACCAGCCCTTTGCCGGCATCTACTCCACATATATGGTGCCTTATGTCAGCGACAGATACGAGCGCCTGCGCCTGCTGAGCGATGCCATCAAGGGCGTGTATGCCTCTGTGTTCTACAAAGCCAGCAAGGCCTATATGTCAGCCACCAGCAATGTCATTGACCAAGAGAAGATGGCTGTCATCATACAAGAGGTAGTGGGCGAGACCCGCGGCGACATCTACTTCCCGTCGTTCTCGGGCGTGGCGCGCTCGCTCAACTATTACCCTCTCGGCAGCGAGAGCCCCGAAGATGGTGTAGCCGAGGTGGCAGTAGGTCTGGGCAAATACATCGTCGATGGCGGATTGAGCCTGCGTTTCTCGCCGCTGCACCCTGACCATGTGCTGCAGACCTCTACGCTGGAGCAGGCGCTGCGCAACACCCAGACCACGCTCTACGCCCTCCCCGCCACTGATGCCACGCCGTCGGCCGACTTCACCGTAGATGACGGCTTCAACATCGTCAAACGCCCCGTGCAGGACTTCGCCGGCACCGGCGCTCTGCGATACACCATATCCACCTACAATGCCGCCGACGCCATGCTCAACGACAACGACTGCGGGCGAGGCCGCCGCGTGGTGTCGTTCAACAATGTGCTGCGCGACCGCGTGTTCCCCCTGGCGCCCGCTGTTGACTTTATGCTCAAGCAGGGGCAGAGCGCCATGCAGCGCCCCGTGGAGATAGAGTTTGCCGGCAACATCGAGCCTGATGCCGCCGCCAAAGCCGATGCCAAAGGCCACATTTATTGGCTACAGATAAGGCCCATCATTGACCGCAAAGAGTTGGTCAACGATGCCTTGCTCGATGCCGACCCCGACAGCATCATCTTGCGCAGCGACACCGCCATAGGCCACGGCAGCATCGAGGGCATACACTGCATCGTCTATGTCAAAACCCGGAGCTTTGACTCTGCCAACAATGGCCGCATTGTGGAGCGTCTCGACGCAATCAACCGCCGCTTTCTCGCCGCCGACGAGAACTATGTGCTCGTGGGACCCGGCCGTTGGGGCTCCAGCGACCCGGCGCTGGGCATTCCCGTGCGCTGGAGCGATATCTCCGCCGCGCGCCTCATCGTGGAGTCGGCGCTTGACAACTACCGCATCGAGCCAAGCCAAGGCACCCACTTCTTCCACAACCTCACCTCCTTCGGCGTAGGATATTTCACCATCAACCCCTTTGGCGATGACGGCGTATATCGCACCGATGTGCTCGACGCCATGGAGGCCGAATACGACGATGAATACCTGCGCGTGGTGCGCTTCGCCGAGCCGCTTGACATCGCCATCAACGGCTGCAAGGGCGTGGGCATCGTAGCGCGACACTCCGCCGACACTGCTGCTGCCGACGACCCTCTCTCCACCACCTGAAATATTATCATCACCACTCTCATACACATTCACAGCCATGAGCTTTATCAACAAACTGAAACGCGGATTTGGATTTGGCATTGACGACAACGACCCCTTGTATGCCGATGCTGACGATACCCCTCAAAAGCCCGACGCCTCGGCATTGACCGCCGCCACGGCCTCGGGAGCGGCCGCCGTGGCTCCCGCAGTGTCTGCCGCCGAGCCGCCTACGATGTCTGACGATGTGCGCTGCGCCATCTTTGACCATGTGGTAAAGGTATTCAACGAGGCGCAGCCCGCCTTTATCCGCGAGGCTCTCGACCCCGAGGCGCAGAAGCATTTCATCATGCAGTCGCTGGACCAATCCATCAAGGACTACCTCGATATGCTCACCCTGCGGGCCCAGCAGAGCTGCGAGCAGCAATGGCTCGGCGAGCACAACAATCTCGTGGCTGAGATGGACGCCCTGCGCAACAAGACACGCGAAATCGAGGCTCAACGCTCCGAGATACAGCAGCGACAGCTCAGCGCTGACCGCCAGAAGCGCGCACTCGCCGACCGCGTGCACGACCTGGAGGCGCAGGTGGCTCACCTCGAAGCCGAGCGCGAGCAGTTTGACCTCGAAAACAAAAGCCTCGTCAACAAGCTAAAAGTCGCAAATTTCCACTCCGAGGAGGCCGACGCCCTCAAAGCGCAGATTGACAGCCTCAACGCCGAAATCACCACCCTGCGAAATGACCCCAACGCCGCCACCGCCGAGCTCAACGACAAGATATCCACTCTCGCTGACGAGAATACGGCGCTGTCGCAGCACAACAGCGAGCTGACCGCCAAATGCGCTGAGCTCAGCGAGCGCTGCGACAACCTCACCGAGCAGATGCGCGTGGCCGACGGCCTCTACAGCGACCTGCGAGCCAAGTTTGCCACCAAGACTGAAGAGCTCGAGAAAGCCGTCAATATGCTCGGAGAATTAGAAGAGATACACTCCAACATGCAGAAGATGGCCGACACTATGCAGAAGCGCAAAGACAAAATCGATGAGCTCAAGGCCGAAAACGCCTCGCTGCGCCAACAGCTTGACGAGCTGCAACGCCGCCAAGCCGATGCCGCCGCCGATGCCCCTGCCGCATACACCGCTGAGCCTGCGGTCGCTGACACCGCTGACAGCGCACCGATGATTTCGGAGGACGACCTCTCGGCCATGGAGGAGACCTTTGAGAATGACGATTGGATGAGCAACGAGCCGCCGGCCGCCAGCCTCTCAATCTTGACGGCTCAGCAGCAGCGCCCCGACAGCGATGACGACTTCGGCTATCACTCGCCGCGCAAGCACTCCACCCCGCGCGACAACAACAACGGCCAGATGTCGCTATTCTGAGCGCCATCACGCCTACTATTTACAACATACAATCACTCTTCACCACGAATGAACAAGACAACACACATACTGCTGCTCGCCGCCGCCCTCGCGGCGTTCTGTGGCGCTGACGCCTATGCCGCATCGCCCGTGAGCGACATCGCGCCCTATGTATATCCCGCCAACCGCCCCGCCGAGCCTGACGGCTTCACTTACATGCCCGACGGCGCCACATACCTGCGGCTCTCTGACGACAACCGCCGCATCGAGGCCTACGACACCAAGACCGGCAAGCGCCTCGACGACTACTTTGACGTGGCCAACGCGCGCGAGACGTCATTGGCATCTATCGAGGGCTTCACCCTCAGCGCCGACGCCTCCAAGATAATGGTGTGGCGCGACAGCAAGCCCATCTATCGCCGCTCCACCACCGCCGAATACTATGTGTATGAGGTGCGCTCGCGCCTGCTCAAGCCCCTGTCGGTGGAGCACCCGCGCCAGCAAGCCCCGCTGTTCTCGCCCGATGGCCGCATGGTGGCCTTCGTCGCTGACAATAATATCTTCGTCAAGAAGCTCGACTACAACACCGAGGTGGCTGTGACCACCGACGGCGAGCGCAACAGCATCATCAACGGTGTGCCCGACTGGACCTACGAGGAAGAGTTTCAAACCACCTGCTCAATGGCCTGGGCGCCTGACAACCTCACCCTCTGCTATCTGCGCTATGACGAGAGCCGTGTGCCCCTGTATCAATTTCCGCTATATGAGGGCACCTGCGAGCGCCTCGCCGACAACGCCTACTACACCGGCAGCTACACATATAAATACCCGGTGGCCGGCGCCGAGAACTCGCGCGTGACGCTCCACAGCTACGACATCGAGACCCGCAAAATCAAGGACATCACCTTTGCCGACACGCGCATCGAGTACATACCCCTTATAGCCTACGCCACCGACTCTCAAAGTCTAATCGTGGCCACGCTCAACCGCGACCAAAATCATCTCGAAATCTACAGCGTGAACCCCAAATCCACCGTAGCCAAGTCAATCTACACCGAGGACTCCAAGACGTGGATTACTCCGGCCACATACGCCGACATACACTTAGGCAAAGACTCCTTTGTGGTGATTTCATCGAAGTCCGGCTATGCCAACCTCTACCAATACAGCTATGCCGGCGCCCTGATGCGCACCATCACATCAGGCACCGACGAGGTCACCGCCTACTACGGCAGCGATGCCGCCGGATGCCACTACTATCAGGTGGCTGCCCCCTCGCCTCTGGAGCGCACCGTGCGCCGCATTGACCGCAAAGGCGTGGTCTCTGACATCTCGCGCAACGACGGCACCGCCACCGCCACGTTCAATCCCACCATGGACTACGTCACCATCAAATACAGCAACCCCGCCACGCCGCCGATATATACGCTGTGCAGCGCCGCCGGCAAGAGTGTGCGCACTCTTGAGGACAATGCCGCCTATGCCGCCCGCTATGCCGGCAAAATCCCCGCCAAGGAGTTTTTCACTTTCAGCTCTGATGGTGTCACCCTCAACGGCTACATCATCAAGCCGGCGGGCTTTGACGCCTCGCGCCGCTACCCGGCCATCATGACGCAGTACAGCGGCCCCGACTCGCAGAGCGTGCTCAACCGTTGGGAGATGGATTGGGAATACTACGCCGCCATCAAGGGCTATGTGGTGATATGTGTCGATGGCCGTGGCACCGCCAATCGCGGCCGCGACTTCGCCGGCATCGTGTATCGCGACTTAGGCCACTACGAGACCATTGACCAGGTCAACGCCGCGCGCTATGCCGCCGCGCTGCCTTTTGTCGATAGCTCGCGCATCGGCATCTTCGGCTGGAGCTACGGCGGCTACGAAGCTCTCATGGCCATCACCGCCGACGATGCCCCTTACGCTGCCGCCGTGGCTGTGGCTCCCGTCACCGACTGGCGCTTCTACGACACGGTGTATGCCGAGCGATATATGCTCACGCCTGCGCAAAACGACACCGGCTACGACGCCTCATCGCCCCTGCGCCGTGCCCTGCGCCTGCGCAAGCCCCTGCTGCTGATGCACGGCACCGCCGACGACAATGTGCATATCGCCAACACTATGCAATACGCCTCCACGCTGCAGAGCGCCGGCATATTGTGCGACATGTATGTGTTCCCCAACATGAACCACTCCATCAAGGGCTGCAACGCCCGCGCCGTGGTCTATGCCAAGATGCTCGATTTCTTTGACAAAAACCTCCGGTAAGCATCAAACCATAGCGCCGCCTCATTTGTTTGATAGATATGACCACGCCCACACCCCGTCAGCAAGTAATCATCAAGGCGCTGCACTCGTTGTGGCGGGCATGGTCACTGTCGTTGGGTGTCATGGCCTCGCTGTTAGTGTTAGCGCTGCTGATGTCCAAGACGTGGCTGCCGGCTGTGGCGATGGCCGAGTCGTTCGGCCTGCTGATGGCGGCTCGCGGGCGGCTGCTGCCGCGCAAGTTTGCCTGCTCGCTGCTGCTGCTCGCCGTGGCGCGCATCATGGCCATCACGGCGGTGATAATGGCCGTCATCAATCTTTTGGCCGTGGCACAACCCGGCGGCATCGTCATTGACATCACGCCCGACAATCGTGAGATACCCTATATCAGTGGGATGATACTCTTCCCCGTGTCGGCGCTGGTAAGCGGTGCTATGCTCGTGCGCGTAGGGCGCAACCGCTGGTGCGGCAACTGCCGGCGGCTCAACGATTTCTACCCCGGCGACAATTTCCTGGCCACGCTCTACGACCGCGAGGCGCGCTACCAGCTCACCAGCGTGGCTATCCTCTCCACGGCCCTGACGGCGGTGCAGTGGTGGTACTATTTCAGCTTCTACATCAACGTCAACCTCAACGGCCCCGACCATTTCTTCTTCACCTATATGCCGCTGATTATATATGCCGTATCGTTGGGATATATGTTGCTGCGCTATTACAATCTCTACGCCATCTACAGCGCCGATGCCGCCGGCGAGGCCTCATGCGCCGCCACGGGCTCGGCCCTGCGAGTGCTTATCATCAGCCGCGACGGCATTATGCTGGAGCGGCGCGCCAACGGCCGCTACGACACTCCGGCCACAATGCCCATCACCACTGAGGCCGAAGCCACGGAGACGGCGGCGCGCTCGCTGGCGCAGCGCTATGTGGCGCAGGGCGTCATCAGCGCCACCCGCTATCTATACCGCGGCAACGGCTTCATGCCCGGCACGGGATATGTGCACTATGCCGTCTTTGTCGATGACACGGCGGCAGCGCCGCCCGAGGGCTGCCGCCGCGTGGCCCTGGAGCGCATCATGAGGCTCATGCGCCAAGGCGAGCTTTCAATTGACCTCATGGCCGAGATGTCGCGCATCTACACCATCACCATGGCGTGGAAGACCTACGACAAGACGGGTCGGCGACTCTATCGCATCAAGCGCTATGTGCCCACCTTTCATATCGCCGACCTCAAGGACTGGGCCGTGGATTACGACGACCTGTCATGGTATCAGGTAGCCGCCAACAATGAAGACTGCCGATTTTATCGCCTGCGGCGTCTGTGGCATCGCCTCTGCGGCCACAGCACACCCTCTCCGCAATAGAACTATAGCACAATAGCCACCACCTCTGCCTCGCAATGGACACCTCACTACTCGTTATCACAGGCCCGACAGCCTCGGGCAAGACGGCAAGAGCCGTAGATGTGGCGCGCGCCATCGGCGGCGAAATCATCAGCGCTGACTCGCGGCAGATTTACCGCGGCATGGACTTAGGCACCGGCAAGGACCTCCACGAATATGGCGAGGTGCCTTATCACCTCATCGACATCGCCCCGGCGGGATATAAATACAACCTCTACGAGTATCTGCGCGACTATCGCCAAGCCTACGACGACATCAGGGCGCGGGGGAGCCTGCCCATCGTATGCGGCGGCACCGGCCTATATGTCGAGGCTGTGCTCAACGGCTTGCAGCTGCCGCAGGTGCCCTGCAACGAGGCGCTGCGGCGCCGTCTGGAGCCGCTGCCGCTGACAGAGCTTAGCGCCATCCTCGCCTCAATGAAGCGCCTGCACAACACCACCGACATCGACACCGCCAAGCGCGCCATCCGCGCCATAGAGATAGAGACATACTATCGCGAGCACCCCGACGCCGCCACTCACGCCGAGCCGCACCCCGTGGCCGACGCCGTCATCGTGGGCGTGGCGATACCGCGCGAGGAGCGCCGACACCGCATCAGCGAGCGCCTGCGCCGACGCCTCGACAGCGGCATGGTAGAGGAGGTGCGTCGCCTCATCGCCGAGGGCGTGACCCCTGACGACCTGATATACTATGGTCTCGAATACAAATACATCACCTCATACGTCATTGGCCGCATGACCTACGACGAGATGGTCAGCGCCCTTGAGATAGCCATACACCAATTTGCCAAGCGGCAGATGACATGGTTCAGAGGCATGGAGCGCCGTGGATTTACCATACATTGGCTACCGTGGGATTGCGACCGCAGCGAGTTTATCGACCGCGTCAAATCACTCATCTCATGACACACAGGCGACATAGCATATTGAGGCCGGCGGTGGCGGCGATGATGGCGGTGGCGGCGCTCCACGCCGCGGCGTGGCAGTCCACACCCATGGCGGCGGGCATCCACGTCACCGACAGCATCGGCGGCGCCGTGGCCTCGCTTGACTACACCGTGCGCGCCGCCCTCGGCAGCCGCGGCGAGGCCTCATGGGGTATCGTGTGGAGCCGCACCTCGCCCGATGACTACCGCGGCCTGAGCGTGACCTTCGCTGCGCAGGGCGACGCCGACGAGGTATATGACCGGAGCATCACCGTGACGCAATATACAGTGAGCGGCGGCTCACGCCGGGTCATCAGCACCGCCGACTATCCGGCGCGTGACATTGAGCCGCGCTATGACGGCTTCTCCATCAAGCTGCAGGTGCGCCCCACAGGCGCCATCGTCTGCGGAGGCACGGCAATGCCGCTCTTTGAGGAGGTGGTGGATTTCGCAGCTGATGCTCCGGCAGCCCTGGGCATCGCCTCCACGTCGGCGCTGACGCTGCTGCAGTGTGACCTGCAGTGCGACACGCTCAGCCGCCGCCGATACATCGACCCGGCCACCATCAGCGACCGCATCGATGTCGCTGACCGCCATCAAGGCTTCTGGGCCTACTTTGACCGCGACACCGACCCGACCTTGGCATCAATCGGCGGCTCATACGAGCTCGCCACGGTGCCGCGCGACGACGGCGAACCCGGATATTTCATCATATACCTGGGCGGCGCACGTCCCGGCAGCCAATGGCGCCCCGGCGAGGTCAAGGGCATACTCACGCCTACCATCTTCAGCCACCACTATGACCTGCTGTGGCTTGACGAACAAGGCCGCACCATGACGCGCGAGCAGAGCGCCACCTTCGACGCCTCGGGGGCGCTGCTGACGCTGTCGTTTCCGCTCTACAAAGCCACCGTGCGCTTTTCGCGCCGCCATGCAGCGCAGTGAGAGCTTTAAGGGTGAGCTTTGAGGGAGAGCGTCGATGGCGATGCGGGCGAAGAGCACGCATATCAGCCGCGAGGCTGATGTTGCCTGGAAGGCAACACCACGGCGGCTGCCAAGCCGCTGTGCATTAGCCGGGGGCGCAAGCCCTCGGAAAGCGTAGATAGAGCCATAAAGCCTGAAAGGCGCAACCTTGCGCTACGACAGCAACGCCTATATCGCTGATTAGCAA
>JAEDNZ010000197.1 GCA_016302215.1 Muribaculaceae bacterium | reverse complement strand
ATCCCCACCGATGTGATGATCCTCGATATGGCTTGGCACTGGGACGGCAAGTCCGAGAGCCATTCATCAGGCATCGGCGGCTGGACCGGCTGGTCGTGGAATACCAACCTTATCCCCAACCCCAAAGGCCTGCTCACCGACATTCACAACAACGGCCTCAAAGTGTCGCTCAACCTGCACCCCGCCGATGGCATCAACAGCCACGAGTCGCCTACTTATTATAACCTTATGAAAGAAGACCTCAACGGCAAATATGACAGCGATGGCAACATAGGCTGGAACCTCGACTATGCCGACTTCACTCGGTCATTCTTCAACCGCATCATCCACGACCACGAAGCCACAGGCGTGGACTTCTGGTGGCTTGACTGGCAGCAATATCTGGTGAGCTATAACACCCCCGGCCTCGGCGAGACATTCTGGTGCAACCACGTGTTCTTCAACGACATGAAGGTCAATCGACCCGACCGACGCCCCGTCATCTTCCACCGCTGGGGCGGCCTCGGTAGCCACCGCTATCAGATTGGCTTCTCAGGCGACGCCAGCATCAACTTCCCCACGCTGGCCTATGAGCCTTACTTCACCGCCACTGCCTCCAACGTGGGCTACACCTACTGGGGCCACGACCTCGGCGGTCACATGTTCACATCTGAAGACATCGTCAACGACCCTGAGCTGATACTGCGCTGGCTGCAATTCGGCGTGTTCACCCCCATCTTCCGCAGCCACGCCACCATGGACGACCGCATCGAGCGCCGCATCTGGAAGCTCCCCAACTTCGCCTCACTGCTCAAGACCGTGCAGCTGCGCTATGCCCTCTTCCCCTACATCTACACAATGGCTCGCAAGACCTACGACACCGGTCTGGGCATCTGCCGCCCGCTATACTATGAGTCACCCGATGACGATGAGGCTTACCTCTACGAGGGCGAATACTACTTCGGCGACGACATCATCGTAGCTCCCATCACCGAGCCTGCCGCCAACGGCGTCACCGCCACCAAGACCGTGTGGTTCCCCGAAGGCAAATGGTGGAGCGTTGCCACAAAGCAAATCATCGAAGGCCCCTGCACCAAGACCATGCGCTTCGGGGCTGAAGACATTCCCTACTTCTATCGCGCAGGTGCTATGATACCCAACAACCCCGCCGGTGTTAACCATGTCACCGAACACCCCGCCGAGATGGTGCTCAACATCGTGGCCGGCGATGACGGCGCTGCCTCGCTCTACGAAGACCAAGGCGACAACACCAACTATGCCACCGAATACGCCACCACCGAGCTGACCCACACCGTGACTGGCCTCACAGAGACATACACCATCGGCGCTCGTCAAGGCACGGCCACCGGCCTGGCTGACTCACGCGCTTGGACCCTCAATATCTTCAACGCCACCGCTCCCACCTCCGTGACCATCAACGGCACCCCCGCCGACGGCAGCCAATGGACATATAGCGACAAGGTGCTCACCATCAAATTGCCCTCAACAGCCTGCGCCAACACCATCTCCGTGAGCGTAACATACACCGAGCGCGCCGGCATCAACGATGCCTACACCGCTGACCCCATAGTGCTCAGCTATGACGAAGCAGCCGCTACACTCACCGCCAACCTCGTGTCACAGCGCAAAAACGTGACACTCAGCGTGCTCAACGCCGCCGGCGTAGAGTGCCTCCACAAGGAATATGCCAATGTCAGCGACCTCCGAGAGAGCCTCGCTCACCTCGCACCGGCTATATATATCTGCCGCGTCAGCGCCGACACCGAAACATCAATCTGCAAAATCCGCAAATAACACACCATGAAACGTATAGCATATATCATCATAGCCACCCTCAGCGCCCTGACTATGCGCGCTGCTGACCTCTCCAACTCTATTGAGTATGGTCAACTATACCTCATAGGCCCTGCATGCTCGGCCGGTTGGGATATCGACAAAGCTCTCGAATTTAACAAGATTGCCTACGGCGTCTTCGAATGGACCGGCGACCTCACCGCCGGCGAGGACTTCAAGTTTATGAACACGCGCGAGTGGCACAAGCACCTGGTATCTACCGAGAGCGGCACCGTGGCCCAAAAAGGCGGCACTTACGCCCTCGACTTCTATGCCGACTGGAGCCTCAGCGATGACAAAGACCGCAAAATGCAAATCAACGCCACCGGCACATACACTATCATAGTGGATATCACCTGCATGCGCATGACCGTGCAAGAGCCCGCCGCCGCCATGCCCTGGCCCGAGAAATTCTACCTCGTGGGCTCTGCCACCGACAATCAGGTCATCGAAGTGCCTAACTTCTATAATGTGGAGTTTAAGAAAAACGTCACCCTCAAGCCCGGCAACGTCAAGCTGATGGACACCCCCACCGTCACAGCCTCGACCACCTACTATGTGCCGCGCTTTGACGATGTAGATGTAAGCTTCGGCAAAGGCTACACCTCCACCATGGTGAGCACCTCTGATGCCGACGCCGCCGGCTGGAGCGTCTCTGTAGCCGGCAACTACACCTTCTATCTCGATGAGAGCAGCCACTCTTATCAATGCAATCTGTTCAAACCGCGTCAGGTGCTTTACCTCGTGGGCGGATGCTGCGAGAAATCGTGGAACTACTGGGACAAGAGCAACTGCGAGTTCACCCCCGACGCCTCACGCCCCGAGGTGCTCGTTTGGGACGGTGAGCTCCGCATCGGATGGGACGGCAACACCGAGCCTGACCGCTTCAAGATACTCACCTCCAAGAACTGGTTTGGCGACACTTATCACCCCTATGCTCAAGACACCGAGGCCGAGGGCGTCACCGATGCCCGCATCTCCGGCGGCGATGACAATAAGTGGAAGATAACCCGCGATGGCGCTTACCACATCGAGGTCAACACCCTCACCGAGCAGGTGACTTGCACCTACACCGGCGCTACGAGCAGCCCCGACCTCTCAGGCAGTGAGTCCGGCATCTCCGACGCAGCCGCCGACACCGAGGGCGAGACAGCTTACTACAACCTGCAAGGCGTGCGCATCGCAGAGCCCGCATCAGGCCTGTATATCGAGCGCCAGGGCTCAAAGGCCGTGAAGTGTCTCAAGCGCTGATGCATGAGGCTCGGCCGATACTTTCTGACACACAACACAGATAATAGATAATTCTCATTACTCCTCGCGGAGGCTACGTCGGTTGGCGATGACGTGGCCTCCGCGTTTTTT
>JAEDNZ010000196.1 GCA_016302215.1 Muribaculaceae bacterium | reverse complement strand
CGCAGCTCCGGCCGCTCTTTGGCGAGCATGGTGAGCTGTTTTTTGGCATATACGCGTGTGTTTTTGGCGATACGCGCTATGGCGGTGTCATAGTCCATGATGCCGTCGAAGTAGGCGAATAGCTCTTTGTAGCCCACGGTGTTGAGCGCGTTGAGGTGGCGGTAGGGCAGAAGTCGCCGTGCCTCATCTACCAGGCCAGCCTCCACCATGGCGGCGACACGGGCGTTGATGCGGCTGAAGAGGGTGTCGCGCGGCACATCGAGGGCGTATTGGCGTATGGCGAAGGGGCGATGTGCGCGCCCCCCCGTACATAGCGAGGAGTAGGGCTGCCCGGCTTGCAGTGTGACTTCGAGGGCGTGCATCACGCGACGCGTGTTGGCGAGGTCGGCTTTGTGATAGTAGTCGGGGTCGGAGATTTCGAGCAGGGCGAGGAGGCCTTCGCGGCCCAGCTGCTCGTGCAGGTCGATGACGCGCCGGCGCACCTGTGGCGTGATAGTAGGCATGGCATCGATGCCGCGGACCACGGCGTCAATATACATCACCGAGCCGCCGCAGAGTATAGCGTAGGGCGATTGCTGCCACAGCGTGGGCAGCAGGCTGAGCACATCGGCCTCAAATTGTGCGGCGCTGTAATAGGCGTCGAGGGGCAGGGTGCCCACAAAGTGGTGAGGCGCCGCGGCGAGCTGGTCGGCAGTGGGCGCGGCGGTGCCGATGGGCATGTCGCGGTAAATCTGGCGTGAGTCAGCCGATAGGATATGGCACTGCAGAGCCTGCGCCAGCTTGATGGCTATGGCGGTCTTGCCGGAGCCGGTGGGGCCTGTGATTACTATAAGTGTGCCTGTCGGTGACATTATGTGAGTGTTGCGCTATGCGATTGTGGCGTGGCGTGACAGCGTGCCGGCTAATGCTGTAAGTGCTCGCGGCAGCCCGGTGAGTGATGGCGGCGGCGAGCACTTGGCAGTGATGATGGTATGGCTCCGGCGGCTCGCTTTATCGCTGAGCCACGAGTTTGATGATTTCGATGATTACCTGCATGGCCTTCTCCATTGAGGGTATGGGCACAAACTCATATCGGCCATGGAAATTAAGGCCGCCGGCAAAAATATTGGGGCAGGGCAGGCCTTTGAAGGAGAGTTGGGCGCCGTCGGTGCCGCCGCGTATGGGCTGCACTTTGGGCGTGACGTCGGCGCGGCGCATAGCCTCTTGGGCTATGTCGATGATGTGCATCACCGGCTCTATCTTCTCGCGCATGTTGTAGTATTGGTCGTTAATCTCCAGAGAGCAGCAGCCGGGGTATTCGTGGTTGATTTTGCGCCCCAGGTGCTCCATCTCTTTTTTGCGGCGCTCAAAGCGGTCGCGGTCGTGGTCTCTGATGATGTAGGTGAGGGTGGTCAGCTCCACGGTGCCGTCCATGCCCACCAGGTGGTAAAAGCCCTCATAGTCTTCGGTGTGCTCGGGGGTCTCCCATCGCGGCAGCATAATCACAAACTGGTTGGCGATGCGCATTGAGTTAATCATCTTATGCTTGGCATATCCGGGGTGCACGTTGCGGCCTTTGAAGGTGACGCGCGCCATAGCGGCGTTGAAGTTCTCGTATTCCAGCTCGCCTATTTCGCCGCCGTCCATGGTGTAGGCAAAGTCGGCGCCAAAGTGAGGCACATCAAATTTGTGGGCGCCTTTGCCTATCTCTTCGTCGGGGTTGAAGGCGATGCGCACCTTGCCGTGCTCTATCTCGGGGTGCTCTTTGAGGTAGGCTATGGCGCTGATTATCTCAGCCACGCCCGCCTTGTCGTCGGCGCCGAGCAGGGTGGTGCCGTCGGTGACTATCAGGGGCTGTCCCTGATAGTGGAGCAGCTCGGGAAATTCGCGCGGCGAGAGGGTGATGCCGTCTTTGTCGTTGAGCACGATGTCGCCGCCGTCATAATTCTCCACGATGCGGGGCGACACATGGTGTCCTGACATATCGGGCGAGGTGTCGAGGTGGGCGATGAAGCCCACGGTGGGCACATCGGCGCGCGTGGTGTTGGCGGGCAGGGTGGCCATGAGGTAGCCGTTGTCGTCGAGGGTGATGTCGCTGAGCCCTATAGCCTCAAGCTCTTTTTTGAGGTGCTTGGCAAATATCATCTGCCCCGGGGTGGAGGGCGTCATATTTGTGAGCTCATCGCTCTGGGTGTCAAATTTCACATAAGAGAGAAAGCGATCTACGAGGTTCATAGCTGTGTGGTGGTTGATATGTGAGAGAAGAAATGTGATTATAATTCGGCGATAGCCTCTTGTATCTCGCGCCACGGCATGGTGGCTTTGATGGTCTTGGCGTCATCGCCGGTGCCGGTGAAGATGATGCGATAACCGTCGATGCCGAGGCTGTGGAGGATATCGATGGTGTGGCCATGGTATGAGTTCAGACGGGAGTAGCGCGCGGCGATGGGTTTGAGGTAGCGCGCCTTGATGTTGGCCGGGGTGTAGTGGGCGTAGTACGTGGGCGATTTGAAGGTGATGGTGTAAGTGGCAAAGCCGGTCACGAAGTCAAAATCTACAGCTGTGACGCCATCGGCCATATAATAGATGCCGGCATCGTTGAAGACCTTGGCGAGGCTCTCTTTTGCCGCTCCGGGATTGAGGGCTGACGGCTGGCTCTTGAATAGTGTCTTCAGCTGCTCGCCGCTGTAGTCAAAGGTGGCGCTGTGGCGGTAGATGTCGGTGAGGTTGAGCTGCACGGGCACTGCGCCGGCGCATATGTTGTTGATGAATGACTCTGCTGCGCCGCCTTCGTATGCTTTGAGGTAGTAAGCTGCGGCATAGTCTATCAGGGCTCTGTCATACTCCTTGATGTCATACACTGAGTCTCTCAAGGCGATGTCGATGCAGAAGGCGCTGTCGGTGAAAGCAGCGGTGGCTTGGTCGGTGATGAAGAGGTTGCTACTGATTTGTTCATCGAGGTCTGCGTTGATCTCGGTGGCTTGCGCTTGGAGAGCAGCGCGCGCTTTAGCTTCTTTGTTTGAGCATGCCGGCAGTGTCAATGCCATTACGGCGCCGACGAGAGCGGTATAGAGCGTCATTGTTTTCATAATGCGTGGCTATTATGGTTGCTATTTCATAAATACAAAATATACGGCGGCGATGAGGCAGCCAAAGGCCGCTAAATGGTTCCAATGCAGGGGCTCGCCTCTGAAGAAGACCACGGTGAAGATGGTAAACACCGCCAGCGTAATCACCTCCTGGATCACCTTGAGCTGCATCAGCGAGAA
>JAEDNZ010000195.1 GCA_016302215.1 Muribaculaceae bacterium | reverse complement strand
TTGCTCCTACGTCAGTTTAGCAAACTGGTGGTTTCAGCCACTCACCCACCTCTCCTTGAGGCAGTCATTTGCCTTTAGCAGTGCAAAGGTAATAAGTTTATTTGAAATGACCAAATGTTTTTGTGATGTTTTTTTAATCTTCGCAAAAAATGGAGCATAAAAAGGGCGAAATGGCCGCCCCGAATGGTTATGGCAAGTCGTCGTTATGGTTATCTATGATTATCCTTTTTCCGGGGAAGTGCACAAACGTCTTCCCTCCCCACAAAGTCTTCTCTTTCGGCGTCAAGTTATATAAGCACTTTTTCCCGGCTTAACTAAGCCTTCGCGTCTGCTACATAATCAGGTATTGGGTGTCGGGGTGGTGGCGCGCGAGGTATCGCTCAATGAAATGTCGGGTGTCGTCAGCGATTTGCGGGTCGGTGTCAAAGTGGGTGTTATAGACTACAGCCGCGAGCGTGATGTTGCGCTGCCTGATGGCTTCGAGAGTCAAGATGGTGTGGTTGATAGAGCCTAATTTGCTGTTTGTGACCACGATGGCGGGGAGGTTGCGTGAGGCGATGTAGTCGGCGGTTAGGAAATCGTCAGTGATGGGCACCATCAGACCGCCGGCGCCTTCGATGAGGACCACGTCGTAGAGGGCGAGCAGCTTTTGTGTAGCCCTGTCAATTACCTCAAGGTCAATTTCGCGGCCATCGATGCGGGCGGCGAGCTGTGGCGAGCATGGGTGGTGAAATATTACAGGCGCAGTAGTGTGGTCAAGATCCACGGGCAGGAGGTCGCTGCCGAGGAGCTCGCGGTGTTTTAAGATGTCTTCAGAGGCGTCATCGCAGCCCGTCTGGATAAACTTCTGTGTGATGACAGATTTGCCTTTAGCTATGAGCCTTTTAGCGAGGAAAGCGGTGGCGTAAGTCTTTCCGGCATCGGTGTCAATGCCTGTGATGAAATAAGCTGTTGACATATAGAGTGTAGGAGTGAGGTTATGATAGTGCTATTGTTTTTTCAGTATGGCAATATATGGCCTGTAGGTGAGGTGGTATAGTCCATCGAGCATGGGGTACATTCGTTCGGCCATTTGACGAGCTGCTCTGATGCTGTCGCGAGAGCGGCCGAGAGCGTTTACGCCGGTCATTTTTAGGTGGCGCAAAGCGTCTAAAGGAGTGTCAAAGTCGAGTACCTTGTCGCATGAGTGTTCGTCAATGACGTCGAAGCCGGCTTTACGGGCAATGAGCTGCCATTCGGTGTCGGTAAGCAGTGGTAGTGAGCGGCCCGTGGCCTGACGTATCTCGCGCAGGTTGCCATCGATATACGTTGTGATAAGGAGGTATCCTCCGGGAGCCAGCACTCTGTGACATTCGTCAAGGAATCGCGCCGGTGAGTTGAACCACTGGAGCGTGGAGGCTGATGCTATGATATCTGCTGATTGTTTGGGCTTCTGCCATATGGCTGTCTCGGCGTCGCAGCATACGAAGTCGCCGGGCGGGAGACAAGCGCCGTTGTCGCTAAGGTCCCACATCTCGATTGCGCTCAAAGGCGACCAAGCAGCGATACGGCGAGAAAGCGCTCCAGTGCCGCTGCCTATTTCGATGATTTTGAGTGGTTTGGATAGTATTTCTTTAAGTAATCCGTTATGTTGCATCATCTCTTCTAACTTGGAGATAGCGAACTGCTGAACCGGGGCGTTGAGGTCGTAGGTGGGTCGGCCGCTGCTGAAGCGTTTTCCCACCAACGGCTTGTCAATGAAATAGCGGTCAATGATATTTTGAAAATCGAGCAGATGGGGCGCGGGGAGCATACGTCGCGGAGTACTGTCCCAGGCGCGGAATTGGTTGACCGGAGGAAAGATGGCATCGTCGCGGCTGATGATGGCCAAATCCCATCTCTCGGCAACGGGGTTGGCCAAGATGGAGTGGGTCTCGATGGCAGCAAGCTCATCGCGCAATTGGTCTAATGGCCTTTGGGGTATGTTGAGGCAGAAGTCCTTATATGCTTGAGCCGAGCCGCACACGCGGCGGTAGAATTTGAGCAGGTTGCGTTCACTGAGCCCATCGAGAGTGCCGTGATATATAGCCTCGGGAATGCCGCGGGTGTTGTGTATCGGGGTGATGGTGCCGTTGACCGCAATGCGCGCCGTCACCTTATAGTCAATGGCCTGAGTGGTAATGGTAGCGGCATAAACGCCCATCGACCATGCTAAGATGCAAATCTCGGAGTATGGTCTGGTGAAGCTCCAGTCAATGTGTAGATTGCGATAATCCCAAATCACGGCAATGTCATATCCCGGGCGCGCAAGGTGAGCAAAAGGCTTGTCGTCCATGGCCCATCCGGCAAAGAAGAGTATCAGGCGAGGATTTGAGTCGCTATGCCCTTCGAGATTATTTGTATTAAGCAATCTATACTGCATTAGCGTCAAGGATATTATGAAGAGGCTCGATGTCCTTTAATTGTAAGGCCGCCGAGAGGCTAAAGCGCAGGCGGTCAGTGCCCGGTGGCACGGTAGGTGTGCGTATAGGCAGCACCTTGTATCCCACTTGTAATAGCGAGGCGGACAACTTAACGGCCAATGCCGGGTCGCCCACGATAAGTGGCTGGATGTGAGACACTACCGGCGAGCCGATAGCTTTGGCTAATGCCTCGGCAAGGGCGCGCAGATGGCTGCGTGCCGAGTCCATAGATAGCATTTTTGAGAAGACAAACCGGCTCCAGGCCACATTGATGGGCGGCAGCGATGTGGAAAAAATAAAGCTGCGTGCTCTATTGATAAGGAAATCGCGCAATAGGTCCGAAACGATGGCGTAAGCGCCAATCGAGGCAAGCGCCTTGCCCAGGGTGCCGATTACGATATCCACTTCATTAGCCACGCCTGATGCTTGGACCAAGCCGAGGCCGTGAGGGCCTGCCACCCCTACCCCATGCGCTTCATCGATATACAATATAGCGCCGGGGGTGTGGCGTTTGATGTCAACGAGCCTCCGGATATCAGCCGTGTCACCATCCATCGAATAGACACTCTCGGCAATGATGAGGGTGTTGTCATACTGATGGGCTTTTGCGGCCAATATTCGCTCCAGGTGGGTGTAGTCATTGTGACGAAAGCGCTCAAAAGGCGCGCCGGAGAGCTTTATGCCATCAATGATGCTTGCATGCACCAGCTTGTCGGCGACAATGAGAGTGCGATGGTCAGCCATCGCCCCGATAATGCCGGTGTTGGCGTGATAGCCGCTGTTGAATAGCAAAGCCCTGCGCGAATAGCACTCGGCAAGCAG
>JAEDNZ010000194.1 GCA_016302215.1 Muribaculaceae bacterium | reverse complement strand
GGGCTGGAGCGCTAATCTGAGTCTTTCGTACGTCAAAGGGTCGGGATATGTGCAATGCACCGACGTGGAGACGCTGTCTTACCTGCTTTCGGTGAGCAAGACCTTGGGCGACGAGCATACGCTCACGTTCACTGCGCTTGGTTCGCCCGAAACGCACGACCAGCGCAACACCGAGCTGTCGGACGCCGAGGTGCAGCGCTTTGGTGCCGATTACAGCAAAAACTGGGGCTATCTCAACGGAAAGCCTTACAGCATAGGCCGCAACCATTATTATAAACCCTATTTCACGTTGCAGCATGCCATGAAAGGCGAGCGCCTGAGCATGAACAACTCGGTGTATCTGGCTATTGCCGACGGCGGCGGACGCTCAACCTACGCTGCTCGTGGCGCAACGCCGATTATAGGGCATCAGACTCCCGACGGTCACATCGATTTCGATGCCGTGGTGGCTGAAAATCAAGCAGCTGAAGCTTCGCAAAACATGATGATTGACTTCCTCTCTGGACATACGCAGGCCGGTGCCATCGCTTCGGCTGACTATGCTCTCGACGGCGGTTTCACGGCTTCGGCTGGTGTGCAATATCAGTATTACGGCACATGGCAAAAGATGAAAGTGCTCGATTTGCTTGGCGGCGACTGCTGGTATGATGCTTCCACGCAGAGTCGGCTCACGGTGGGCGACTATGTTGGTTCTCGCTACGGACGCACCACCCACCACGCATCGGCATACGCCCAGATGCGCTACGACGGCGCACGGCTCAATGCCAACCTTGGCGTGTCGGTGTTCAACGGCAACTATCGGCGCAGCAATCACGCCACCGGCGAGCACTCGCAGTGGGCTCACGGCTGGGGCATGAGTCTCAAGGGCGGTGTGCTGTGGCACATCGACAAGGATATGGCACTTTACGTGAATGCCGGCTACAATTCGCGACTGCCTTACGCAGGCGTGTATCTGGCGTCGAGCGACCTGAGCATCACCAACGACATCACCAACGAAAAGAACCTGATGGCTGAAGCCGGATGGCGTGCCAAATGGCAAGGCGGCGGCTTGGAACTGTCGGGCTATCTGGCTTCGTGGCGCAACAAAACGCTCACCGTGAGCATTGCCAAGCGTGCCGATGAGGCTGCCGAAAAATATCAGGTGAAAGGGCTCAACGCTTTGCACTTGGGCGTTGAACTGAACGTATATCAGCAAGTTACGCCGTGGCTTAAACTCTCGGCTTATGCCATGACCGCTTCGTGGAAATGGCGCAACTCGGGCCGTGCCATCATCTACGATTCGTATAACGGCGACACGCTCAACGAGTTCACCATAAGTTGCGACGGGCTTCATGTGGGCGATGCTCCGCAAAGTCAGCTCGGCGCGCAAGCCGACGTGCGCCTGCCTGCCGGCTTCTACATCAACGCATCGTGGCAGATGAATGCCCGCATGTATGCCGATTTCGAGCCGTCGAGCCGCACTGCCGACAATCGCGCCGATGCCTATCGACTGCCCACCTATCATCTGCTCGATGCCACCATCGGCTGGACGGGACACATCACCGACGATGTGAGCATCAACCTGTTTGCCACCGGGCGTAACCTCACAAATGCGCTGTATTTCGAGCGCGGAATTGACGGCGCCAACCACGACCTCGACACCTTTCGCGGCTATCCCGGCGCAGCCCGCACCATGAGCATCGGCATCCGCCTGCAATACTGATTCCCCAATAATAAGGCACAAGGCAAGGTTTTGCAAAATCAGGTAGATTTGCTTAACTTTGCCTCGGTTTTTCTTGGAATGAGAGAGAAAAAACACAAAACCACTAACGTTTTTGCGAATTAAATTATATGAAAGAGAATCAAAAAACATTCGTGAGCAACGCTAAGGCATGCACTTGGCGCCACTTCGACAACAAGGCTTATTCGGCATTCCGCAGCATAAGCCGCGAGGTGCGAATTGGCGTGCTGGCGGTGGCTACACTTGCTTCGGCAGGAATGGCTGAGGCATCGGTGGCAGTTGATGCCACTCAGGTGAGCACCGTGAGCGAAGATGGCTTCAGCCGCGAGCTCAACGAACTGGAGGTGACTGGAAGTCTCGCTCCAATCAATGCCAATCAGGCGGCGCGCATCGTCACCACCATTGGCCGTGAGGAAATTGCGCAGTCGGCTGCGCAGAGTGTTAACGACTTGCTCAAACTGGCTTTGGGCGTGGATGTGCGGCAACGCGGCGCCTTTGGCGTGCAGACCGACATCAGCATCGACGGCGGCTCGTTCGACCAAGTGACAATCCTGCTTAACGGCGTGAACATCGGAAGCCCGCAGACGGGTCACCTTTCAGCCGATTTCCCGGTTTCAATCAACGACATCATTCGCATCGAAGTGCTCGAGGGAGCCGCTTCGCGAAGCGTGGGCGGCAGCAGTTTCAGCGGTGCCGTGAACATCGTCACGCGTCCCGATGCCCAGAACCACGTTACGGTTAACGCGCAGGGCGGACAGTATGGCACCTTCGGCGGCGGCGCTCAGGTGGCTGCCGGCAGCGACGCGGTGCGCAACCAGTTCTCGGTGGAATATCGCCAGAGCGACGGCGCTACGCAAAACAGTGCGTTCAAGCGCGGCAATGCCTTCTATCAAGGCTCGTATTCGGGCGAGGAGGTGAACGTGGATTGGCAATTGGGCTATTCAAATCAGGATTACGGCGCAAACACCTTCTATTCGGCTGCCTATCCCAATCAGCACGAGCAAAACAGCCGCTATTTTGTGGCTGTAAAGGCATCAACCAAAGGAAAAATCAAGTTTGAACCTACCATCTACTGGACGCGCTCAACCGACCATTTCGAACTTATTCACGGCAGCAATGTGGGCGAAAACTTCCACCGCAGCGACGTGTATGGCGGTCGCCTGAACAGCTATTTCAATTGGGCTGCCGGCACCACTTCGTTCGGCGCCGAGGTGCGCAACGAGGGCATCCTTTCCACCAACCTCGGACGTCCGCTCGAGGAGAGCGAATATGTGAAGATTCCGGGCAAAGACGGCTTCTACAACAAGCGCGACAATCGCACCAACGTGAGCTACTTTGCCGAGCATAACATTCTGCTCAAAGATTTCACGCTGTCGATGGGTGTGGTAGCTAACATGAACACTGCGCTCGACAGCCGTCTCCGCTGGTATCCGGGTGTCGACCTCTCATATCGCCCCGCCGACGGCTGGCGCCTTTCGGCTTCGTGGAACATGGCATTCCGCATGCCCACATTCACCGACCTCTATTATAAAAGCCCCACTACCGAGGG
>JAEDNZ010000021.1 GCA_016302215.1 Muribaculaceae bacterium | reverse complement strand
GATGTCGATGGCGGCAAAGACGTGCTCGTAGTCTATTCCTTGGGCAATTTCATCTCCAATATGAAGACGCGCGACACTCGTGGCGGCGCTTTAGTCAAAGTCAAACTCGCGCGCGACGAATACGGCAAAGTGCGCCTCGACAAGGCCTCCTATCGGCTGCACTTCACCGTGCCCGCCGCTGCCGACCACAATTTCAGGGTGTTTGATGCCTACGACTGCCGCATACCGCAAGCATGGCGCAGCGCCTGCGAGGCCTTCACCGCCTCGGCGTTAAGCATCTTCTCAAAGCACAATATCAGCGTGGCTCAAGAGCGATAGCGAGCCGACGCATCGGGCACGCGCTCGCCGAGGCTCTCACTCTGAGCCGCCATACAGCGCCCGCTCTATCGCAAGGCCGAAGGCCCAGCGGTCCAAATCACAGCGGTTCTCAAGCACAATCACCACGGTATCATCAGTCGGATACTTGGCAAGATATGCCTTGTAGCCTCCATTGTCGCCCGTGTGATAAATCTTCAGCCTACGGCCCGGAGTGTCGTCGATAAACCACCCGTAGCCATACCATGTGTTAGGTCTGTTTTGATAATCGCACCAGGGGCTACCGGTGACGCGTATATGGCGGGTATAGGCCTCAGACCGCGCTGCCGCGCTGATGATAGTATTGCACCGCAACGCCTTCTCCCACGCTAATAGGTCGCGCGCCGTAGAGTAAATGCCGCCATCGGGGCGTGTGCCGAAAAATGTCTCCTCACCATAGTCATACTCCTGCCACTGGCTCTCGCCACGCAACACCTTCGGTGACCCGTCAGTGTCGCCGTCATCACCGGCGGCATAGGCATTGAGATAGCCGTGGGCCGTGCGCGAGGGTCGCGCCGCTGCGTCAAAATAGTATGTGGCGTACATCCCGGCCGGCTCAAAGAGGTAGCGCTGCTGATACACCGTAAACGGCACCTCCGCCACTCGCTCTATGATACGCGACAGCAATATAAACGATGGGTTAAGATAATCATAATCGCTCCCCGGCTCAAACTTAAGCTCGGTCAGCCCGGTGAAATAAGCCTCCGAAAAGGCATCATCAGCCACCACCGTGGCCTGCCGGTCATGGCGCGGGCGGCTGTCAGGCAAGCCCGAGGTATGGCTCATCAGGTGGCGCGGCGTAATCTTATGCCATATCGCGTGAGTCAGATAGGGCAAATGCTCAGTCATAGGCGCATCTAAATCCACCAATCCAAGCTCCGCGAGGCGCAGCAAGCCCACCACCGTGAACTGCTTGCTGCATGATGCTATATTGAAACGCGTTGTCGCGCCTATCTTCTCGCCGCTCGCCATATCAGCCACTCCGATATAACGCTCATACAAAATAGTATCGCCGCGAGCCACTATGATAGCGGCGCCGGGAGCATCATCGCTATAGCGCGACTCCACCAACGCATCGAGCGCCGAGCTAACGTCAGCGCTCTGCGCGCTCACGCATTGCAATGCCGCAACCATCGCTGCGGCCGTCGTTATAGTCCTTATTTTCATCATTTTACAATCCCTTGACTCCTTAGTATCTCGCCCACGGTGCTCTTGTAGCTGTCGGCCTCGCGCACATATCCGTTGCTGCGCAGCTGATACTCAAAATCCAAGATTGACAAGAGGCGGCTCTCGCGCTCCATAGTCCCGTCAGCCGCATTTATCACCGCAAGCGCATCAGCCTGCGCCCGCTCAGCCACTCTGCTATCGATACTCGCCTGCGTCTTGACGTTATCGCAATGGCGCATCAGCATCACGCAGCCCGCCACGATAGCGGCGATGACCAGCAGTGTGGCCACAATGCGCCCATAGCGAGGCTTGCGACGGCGACGACGCCTACCGCGCTGCGGCGCCCGAGGCAGACGCACTCGCCCGGCGCTGCCGCGATGTGCTGCCGTGCTACTCATCGACCACCTCCTCACTCTGCTGTTGCGCCACGAGGCTTGCCACACTGTCGCGCACCTGCTCCATCAGCCAGCGTGGCGTAGATGTGGCGCCACAGATGCCGATGCTCTCAGCGCCCGTCAGCCACCGGCCCGACACGGCGTCGGCGTTGGCGATATGATATGTGCGCGGATTTACCTGGCGGCACTGATCATACAATATGCGGCCGTTGCTGCTCTTCATTCCGGCCACAAACAGCACCACCTCGTGAGCCGCCGCGAAGTCGCGCAGATGCCCCACGCGGCTCGACACCTGGCGGCAGATGGTATCGGCGTAAGTAAATTGCACGCCGGGCTTCACGCGCTCTTTGATGAGGGTGATGATATGGCGGAAACCCTCCAGCGACTTTGTGGTCTGCGAATACAGCGTGATATCGCGCCCATAGTCTATCTTATCAAGGTCGTCACTGTCCTCTATCACTATGGCCTTGCCATCAGTCTGGCCCACCAGGCCGTTGACCTCGGCATGACCCATCTTGCCGTATATCACTATCTGCGAAGAGGGGTCGGCATCATACGTAGCCTTAATGCGTTGCTGCAGCCGCAGCACCACCGGGCATGTAGCATCAATTATCTCAATATTATTGCGGCTTGCCAGCGTATATGTCGAGGGAGGCTCGCCATGAGCTCGCAGCAGCACCTTCACGTCATGTAGCCGCGACATATCGTCATGGTCTATCGTCACAAGCCCTTGACGGCGCAGCCGCTCCACCTCATCGCTGTTGTGCACTATATCGCCCAGGCAATATAGCGCTCCCGATGAGCGCAGCTCCTCCTCAGCCTTGTGAATGGCGGTGACCACACCAAAGCAGAAGCCCGAAGCGCTGTCTATCTCTATCGTCATTGCTCACCCTTGCGTGTCACCTCGTCAAAGCGCGACAGCAGCCATGCGTCTTGCTCCTCGAGTGTCATTTCAGAATTATCGAGGCTGATAGCATCATCGGCGCGGCGCAGAGGGCTCTCGGCGCGTGTGCGGTCTATGCGGTCACGCTCCATGACGTTGGCGAGGATGTCGTCATACTGCACAGAGGTGTCGCCCTTGGCTCTGAGCTCGTTGTATCGGCGCATGGCGCGTGTCTGCGCCGAAGCGTCAACATAAATCTTAAGCTCGGCATCGGGGAAGACGGTGGTGCCTATATCGCGCCCATCCATCACTATGCCGTTGTCGCGCCCGAGGGCTTGCTGCATACTCACCAGCGCTCGCCTCACCTGCGGTATGGCAGCTACCGGCGACACCACCTGCGACACTCTCAGCTGCCGGATCTCCGTCTCCACATCGGCGCCATTGAGCAGCGTGTGCTGCGTGCCATCAGGCTGCGGTTTAAAGTCAATCTTGATTTGCGGCAACGATGCCACTATGGCTTCACGTTGTAGCTCACCGCCTTCCGTGGCCATGCCATGCTCCAGCGCATACAGCGCCACAGCCCTGTACATAGCGCCGGAGTCAATATATCGATAGCCCACACTGGCGGCCAATCGCCGCGCCATGGTGCTCTTGCCTGATGAGGAGAAGCCGTCGATGGCCACTACTATGCGCTTACCGCTATCTGTTGATGTTGTCATCTGTGTATTGTCAGTTTAGTAACTCTTGTATGTTGCAATTCAAATTCACCATAAACGTGGTGGCGCCGTTGTGAGGCTGGGCGAAGGCTATCCCCACACCAAAGCTTTTCACTCTGATGCCTGCTGACAGCGACAGCCCTGACAAGAAGCTGCGATGATAGTTTGACATATCGGTGCGTGTCTTGTAATTATATCCCACGCCGATATAAAACTTCTCGCTCGACACCAAGTCAGCGCCAAACACCAAGTGCCTGAATAGGTTTGACATAAACTTATCCTTAACCTCCGGCTCTTTGGTGCCGTCGCCGGCATCGACATAGGGCAGATGCCATTTGGTAAGATTCCATGCCGTAATAGAGAAGCGCACCGGGAAGTTGCCGAACGACTGCGACCATCCCAGCCTCACATCTATGGGCAAGCGGTCATAGCTCTCGTTAAAGCGCTTGACCTGGCCACCCAGGTTAGCAACGACGACTGACAGCGACAAGTCGCGCTCGGGATTGTAGTAGTTCAGGCCCAGGTCGGTGGCTATGGCGAAAGCCGAATACTCAGCATAGCCGCTATATAGCAGCTTCAGGTCTATACCGCCGCGCAGATAGTCGTTGATATCGTGAGAATAAGCGCCGGAGAACGACACATCGAGCGGCGAGAAATCGCCCACGATAGTGCCATCGGCGAGAGTCTCCTTCATAGACCCATAGCCGAAATACTGAATACCGGCGGCCACGGTGCCGTGAGCGCCCACGGCATGGGCATATCTCAGCCCCGCCACATTAGTGCCGCCGATATAGCGCATATAGCTCAGAGACAGCTGCTTGGTCATCTCTTGGCCCAGCAGAGCGGGGTTCTGGTCAGCTGTGGTGATGTCGTCATCTACGAGCGTGATGTTCACACCGCCAAGGCCATAGATGCGACTTGAAGTAGTGATGTCAAGGAAATTGTAAGCCGACGACCCATCTTGCGCCTTGGCGGACACAAGGGCCATCACCCCTACAATCACCGGTATATATAAGCGTAGTCTTTGCATATTTTTCCGATAGTAACTATTCTATTAAACGGAAAAAAGGCCGCCTTATTGTTGAGGCTCGTCAGATACGCCCTTAATTTGCTTCTTAGGCATCACTCCCAACTTTTTAAGCTGCTCCACACGGCGCATCACGTTGCCATTGCCCTCATACAGTCTGTTTTTGGCGGTGGCATAGGTCTGTCGTAGCTTCTCGATGCCGGTCTCTATCTCGGCAAAGGTATCGGCAAAGCCTGCCACCTTGTCATAGAGGTCAGCGGCGAGCTTTATCGTGTTCTCCACATTTTTGCCCTGCTTGTCATACTGCCACAGATTATATGCCAGCTGCAGTGACATCATCAGATTGCTCGGCGAAATCACGATAATGCGCTTATTATAAGCATATTGAGTGATAGTAGGGTCAGCCTTCACGGCAGCGATATATGAGCTCTCGATAGGCATAAACATCAGCACATAGCCTATGGCATCATCTATTACATCGTCATAATTCTTGCGCGACAGCTCATCAATATGCGCCTTGACGCTGCGCAGATGCTCTTTGAGCAGACGCTCACGCGCCGCCTCATCGTCGGTAGCCACCGCCTGAGCATACGCCGTCAGCGACACCTTTGAGTCTATCACTACTGAGCGTCCTTCAGGGAAGCGCACCACCACATCGGGGCGCAAACGATTGCCGTCGGCGTCAGTAGTGGATTGCTGTATGAAATACTGCTCGTCTTTGCGCAGGCCACTGCCTTCAAGCATTGACTCCAGCACCATCTCGCCCCAGTCGCCCTGCACCTTTGAGTCGCCTTTGAGCGCCTTGGTGAGGTTGGCGGCATCGCTGCCTATGCGGTCAGTCTGCTCGCGCAAAGCGTTGACGGCCTGCTGCTGTTGCTGCTGAAAGAGGCGCATCGTGGCGTCAAAAGCCGACTGCAGCTCTTTCTTGTTGACCTCGCCTTGTGTCTTTGACTCCTCCACGGCCTTGCGAAACTCCACAAACTGCTCTTTGATGGGCGACATCAGCTCAGCAATCTGTTGTCGGTTGTGCTCTTGCAGCGCCGTCTGCTTGGCGGCGAGCTGCTCTGCGGCGGTGGCTTGCAGCTTTACTGTCATAGCCGATGCTGCCTTAATCAGCTCTTCGGCATGCTCACGCTCATTGGCCATCTGAGCCTTGAGCTCCTCTACACGCTGTTGGTGCGCTGTATCGGCGGCCGCCATATCGCGGCTGTGCTGAAGGCTCTCGCTCTCATACTTGGCAGCCAATGCCGCCTCGCGAGCCTGCGATTGCGACAGCTGCTCACGACCTTTCACGGTGGCCACGAGCCACCCTATCACAGCGCCTACACATAGAGCGCCCACCACCATTATCACTGCAAGCGTCACGTCCATATAGATTTCTGTCTAAAACTTTTATTCTTAGGTATTAACACACCCGCATCACCTCACATCTCGCGCCCGGGATAAGCCTCCAAGGCCTTGGCGAGCACCGTCATAGCCTTGCTCAGCTCTTCCTTTTTAAGCACATAGGCCAGGCGCACCTGTTGGCGCCCCAGCTCCGGCTTGGAGTAGAAGCCTGATGCCGGCGCCATAAAGATTGTCTGTCCCTGATAGTCAAACTCGCGCAGACACCACTGGCAGAATTTGTCGGCATCATCGACGGGCAGATGCGCCACAGTGTAGAAGGCACCCATAGGTATGGGGCTATACACCCCCGGTATCTTATTCAGCGCATCGATGAGGAAATTGCGCCGCTCGAGATACTCGTTGTAGGTCTCGAGCATATAGTCGGCCGGGGTGTCTATCGAAGCCTCGGCTATAAGCTGGCCTATCAGCGGAGGGCTCAGACGCGCCTGACAAAACTTCATCACATTGGTCTTCAAGCCCTTGTGCTTGGTGATGAGGGCCCCCACCCTGATGCCGCACTCATTGTATCGCTTTGACACCGAGTCAATCAGCACCACCTGCTCCTCAATGTCGGGCAAGTGAAATGCCGAGATATAGGGCGCTCCGGTGTAGCAGAACTCGCGATACACCTCATCGGAGAACAAAAAGAGGTTGTGGCGCTTGACTAAATCGCGGATTTGCAGCATCTCCTTCATCGTGTAGAGATAGCCGGTGGGGTTGTTGGGGTTGCAGATGAGGATACCCTTGGTGCGAGGCGTGATGAGCTTTTCAAACTCCTCGACCGGAGGCAACGCAAAGCTATTGTCAATCGATGCCGGTATTGTCACAATCTTGGCGCCCGCCGAGATGGCAAAGGCCATATAGTTGGCATACGCCGGCTCCGGCACTATAATCTCATCGCCGGGGTCCAGACACGCCATAAAAGCAAAGAGCACCGCTTCTGAACCGCCGGTGGTGACTATAATATCGTTGACATCTACCTCGATGTTAAATCTATGGTAGTATTCTTTGAGCTTCTCGCGCAGCGACAGCAAGCCCTCCGATGGGCTGTACTCCAGCACCTCTCTATCTATATGTTTGAGAGCATCGATAGCTTTGGGCGGTGTGGGTATGTCAGGCTGACCGATGTTGAGGCGATACACTTTGACGCCTCGTTTGATGGCCTCATTGGCCAGCGGCACAAGCCTGCGTATTGGTGATGCGGGCATAATGTTGCCCCGATTGGATACCTCCGGCATATTTGTCTATGTGTCTGGTTATTACGTTATAAGTGAATGTTGCTTTCTTTATTTACCTGTGATATATGATGCGTGCTATCTATTGCCATACATCTTTTCGTAGTAATTCATATACTCACCTGATGTGACACTATCGAGCCACTGCTGATTGTCAAGATACCACTTCACGGTGAGCTCAAGGCCCTCGGCTATTGAGACCTGCGGCCGCCACCCTAATTCGCGCTCGAGCTTAGAGGCATCGATGGCATATCGCAGGTCATGCCCCGCGCGGTCAGTGACGTAGGTGATAAGGCCGGAGTCCTCGCCGTCGGCGCGTCCCAGCAGCCTGTCAGTCACAGCTATAAGGGCCTTGACCATATCAATATTGCGCATCTCGTTGTGGCCGCCGATATTGTAAGTCTCGCCAGCATGCCCGTGGTGGAATATCAGGTCGATGGCGCGGGCATGGTCCTCCACATACAGCCAATCGCGCACGTTGAGGCCTCGGCCATACACAGGCAAAGGACGGCGCCGGCGTATGTTGTTGACAAAGAGCGGTATCAGCTTCTCGGGGAACTGTCGCGGCCCATAGTTATTGGAGCAATTGGTCACCAATGTAGGCATGCCGTATGTGTCATGAAAGGCACGCACGAAATGGTCGCTCGATGCCTTCGAGGCCGAATATGGCGAGTGCGGGTCATAGCGCGTGGCCTCGGTGAAAAAGCCACCCTCGGCATGGAGCGCGCCATACACCTCATCAGTGGAGATGTGATAGAAGCGCTTGCCGCTCATATCGCCGCCGCGCCAATGCTCCAGCGCCGCCTGCAGTAGCGTCAGCGTGCCCAGCACGTTAGTTCGGGCAAAAGCCATAGGGTCATGGATTGACCTATCCACATGACTCTCTGCCGCAAGGTGTATCACGCCGTCAATATCATAGCGAGCAAAGAGCTCAGCCACGGCTGCCGCATCGCAGATATCGCATTTGGCAAACACGTAATTGCCGCGGCAAGCCACATCGCTCACGTTAGCAAGATTTCCGGCATAGGTCAGTTTGTCAAGGTTGATAATCCTGTAATCGGGATATTTGTTGACAAACAGCCTCACCACATGGTTGCCTATAAAACCGGCGCCGCCGGTGATGAGTATATTTCGCTTAAACGCTGCCATCGTAGGTGTATTATGATTTATCGTTTGTTAATGTTGCGCTGAGCGGGCTGCTTCGCCGCCACTTTGCGGCGATGGAAGTGCTTGATGGTGTATGTCACCACGCCCCACACGCTGAATTCCTGCCCCTCGGTCACTAATATAGGGTCATAGCTCTCATTGGCCGCTACGAGCCAGATGCGCCCCGGCTCTATCCTGATGCGCTTGAGGGTAAATTCATTATCGAGGCAGCACACCACCAGGTCGCCATCACCCGGGTCCAGCGACCGGTCTATCACTAACAGGTCGCCGTCATTGATGCCCTCATCGCGCATAGACTCGCCTCTGACACGCGCAAAAAAGGTGGCCATAGGGTGGCGCACTATCTCGCGGTTGAGGTCAATGGTCTGAGTTATATAGTCCTGAGCCGGCGAGGGAAAGCCTGCCTGCACACCTTCGTCAGCGTAGGGCAGCGGCTCGAAGCTCGACACATCAGAGCTATATATCTCAAGCATGTGTTGGAGAGATACGCTATCGTCGTCAGTGTGCATCACTCTAATCTCTCTTTTATGGCATAGCGAGGCCTATGCTTCACTTCGATGAATATCTTGCCCACATACTCGCCTATGATGCCCAGCGCTATCAGCACCAAGCTGCCTAAGAACCACACAGACAGCATCAGCGATGACCAGCCACTGACGGCATTGCCGCCAAAGTATGACATCAGCACATACAGCGCCACAGCTATGTCAATAAGCAGCAGCACTATGCCGATGACCAAAATCAGGCGCATCGGCCGAGCCGTAAACGAGGTGATACCGTCAATTGACAGCGACAACATGCGGCTGAACGGATACTTGGTGTCGCCGGCAGCGCGCTCGCTACGGTCATACTTCACTACCGCCGATGGCAGCCCTATCGCCGGCATCAGCCCGCGCAGATAGATATGGCTCTCGCCGTAAGCCGACAGCATATCCAGCGCCTTGCGGCTCATTAGCCGGAAGTCGGCGTGGTCATAGATGGTCTCCAACCCCATGCTGCGCTGCATCTTATAGAAAGCGCGCGCCGAGGTACGCTTAAACCACGTGTCAGTGTCACGCGAAGCCCTCACGCCATACACCACATCGCGGTGCTCCTCGCGCATCAGCCTCACCATCTCGGGTATCACGCCCGGGTCGTCTTGCAGGTCGATATCTATCGTGATAGCGGCATCGCACTGCTCGCGCACCGTCAGCAAGCCGGCAAGCAACGCCGCCTGCTGGCCGCGGTTATGAGCGAGCGAGATGCCTTTGATGCGACTATCAGCCTTGTGAGCCTCGGTGATGATGGCCCACGTGGCATCGCGGCTACCGTCATCGCTCAGCATCACATAGCTGTCAGCAGCGATGACGCCGGTGGCCACCATATCATCGAGCAAGCGCAGCAGCACCGGGATGCTCAGCGGCAGCATCTGCTCTTCGTTGTAGCACGGCGCTACTATCGCTATCCGAGGCGCTTGCATGGCTTGGCTATTGCGGTTATTGCAGTCAATGTGAAGCTGTCACACTAATCATCAATAGTTGCGGGCAATAATCACGCGGCGAGCCGACGGCTTGCCTGTGACCATACATACGCCCGGAGTGTCATCGCCATCGAGGGGTATGCAGCGTATCGTGGCCTTGGTCTCGGCCTTGATGCGCTCCTCCGTCTCGGTGGTGCCGTCCCAGTGACACAAGAAGAAGCCGCCGTCCTCGATGCGCTCCTTAAACTCATCATAAGAGTCGCACACATAGGTGCGCTCTTGACGCATCTTAAGGGCCTTGCGATAGATATTCTCCTGAATGTCCTCAAGCAAAGCTGACACATGGTCAGCGATACCGGCCAGCGGCAGCACTTCCTTTTCGAGAGTGTCGCGGCGCATGAGCTCCACGGTGCCGTTCTCGATATCGCGAGCACCGATAGCCAGGCGCACGGGCACACCCTTCAGCTCATAGTCGGCAAACTTAAATCCGGGGCGGCGATTGTCAGCGTCGTCATACTTCACGCTCACGCCCAGCTCGCCCAAGCGAGCCAGGATAGGCTGCACGGCAGCGTTTATCACTGACAGCTGCTCATCGTTCTTGTAGATGGGCACTATCACCACCTGTATCGGCGCCAAGTGAGGCGGCAGCACCAAGCCGTTATCATCAGAATGGGTCATAATCAGCGCGCCCATCAGGCGAGTAGATACGCCCCACGAGTTGGCCCATACATATTCGGTCTTATTCTCCTTGTTGGCAAAGGTCACATCAAAGGCCTTGGCAAAGTTCTGCCCCAGGTTGTGCGAGGTGCCGCTCTGCAGCGCCTTGCCGTCCTGCATCATAGCCTCGATGGTATAGGTGTTCAGCGCCCCGGCAAAACGCTCGTTGGCGCTCTTGACGCCCTTGATTACCGGCATTGCCATATACTTCTCGGCAAAGTCGGCATACACATTAATCATCTGCACGGTGCGTGCCTCATTCTCCTCGGGCGTGGCGTAGGCGCAGTGCCCTTCTTGCCACAGAAACTCTGAGGTGCGCAGAAACATACGTGTGCGCATCTCCCAGCGCATCACATTGGCCCACTGATTGATGAGCAAAGGCAGATCGCGATAGCTGTGGATCCAGTTCTTATATGTACCCCAGATGATAGTCTCCGATGTAGGGCGCACTATCAACTCCTCCTCAAGGCGCGCCTCCGGGTCCACGATGACGCCGGTGCCGTTGGGGTCATTCTTCAATCGATAATGCGTCACCACGGCACACTCCTTGGCAAAGCCTTCCACGTGCTCTGCCTCGCGGCACAAAAACGATTTGGGAATCAGCAGCGGGAAGTATGCGTTCTGCACTCCCGTAGCCTTAAACATCTTGTCAAGCGTCTGCTGCATCTTCTCCCAGATGGCATAGCCATAGGGCTTAATCACCATACAGCCGCGCACCGCCGACTGCTCGGCCAAATCAGCCTTCACTACTAATTCATTATACCACTGTGAGTAATTCTCACTCCGTTTGGTGAGACCTTTGAGTTCGATTGCCATGTCTTATTGTGTACTGTTTTGAGTTTGCTGTTGATAATAATCCACAAAGTTACTACTTTTTTATCATTCGCTAAACACTATCCCGAATTTTTTGGTCGCCTGCTGCCATCAGCCGGCTACAGGATGCGGCCCTCGGAGCGGTATGAGTAGTAGCCGGTGTCGGTGATGATGATGTGGTCGTTGAGAGTGATGTCAAAGAAGCGGGCTGCCTCGCGCACTTTCTCGGTGAGCTTGTCGTCCTGCACGCTTGGGGTGAGATTGCCCGAGGGGTGGTTGTGAAACAAGATGATGCTGCTGGCCAGATTGTCAATTGCAGCCTTCATAATCAGGCGCACGTCAGCCGGGGTCTGAGATATGCCTCCACTGCTGATGCACACCTCGCGGATGCTCTTTCCAGACTGCGACAAGAGCATGACCCACACCTCTTCGTGGTCAAGACGCTCGAGGTGGGGGCGCATCAGCGAATAAGCGATGTCGGGGCTGTTGACCGTAGGATTTTCGGTCTTGATAGCATCGGCGGCGGCACGGCTCCCTATCTCCAGGGCTGCAAGCAGCGTGATTGCCTTGGCCTGACCTATGCCTTTGTAGCGTTTAAGGAAGTCCTCTACCCTGAGGCGTGCTACACGGCTCAGATGGCCTTTGTTGTCAGCCAAAATCTCGTGGCTAAGCTCTACCACTGACTTGCCCTTGACGCCGGTGCTGAAAATAATAGCCATCAGCTCGGCATCGGTGAGCGCCTTGGCGCCATGACGCATCAACTTTTCTCTGGGCCGCTCGTCGGCAGCCATGTCGCGTATGAGGATATTGCCCATAATGCAAGGTGTTGGTGGTAAGGAGGGGGGATTGGATTATTTGCCTTTGCGCAGCTGTATTTCCTCGTCAATGTCGCGGCCGCGCCCGAGGATGATTTTCAGGAAGTATGCTTTGATAAAGCCGGAGCCATAGCCGCCGAGCTGTATGATGGCGGCGGGTATAGCCTTGAGAGCTATCACTACGCTGTGAGTGGATATCAGCGCGCCTACAAACAGGGCTATCAGATACAGCGCCAATGGCACAAAGAACCACCACGACAGCGCGCAGCCGGCCACTACCAGAGCCATAGCCATCAGCACAGCGATGGCCGGCAGTGTGTGCACCACCTTAAGCGAGCCGGGATACAGGAGCTTGAGGGTGATGCGCGACATACCGAAGACGTGCACCTGACGGAAGAATTTGCGAAAATCCACACGCCTCTTGTGCCACACCGGAGCCTCGCGTATCAGGCCTATGGAGAAGCCGCCTTGACGTATGCGGGTGCTCATATCGATATCCTCTGAGAACATCTCTCTGAAGCCTCCCACCTGCTGATACACGCGGCGCGAGAAGCCCATGTTGAAGGTGCGAGGAGTGAATTTCTCCATGCTCACTGCACCGCCGCGTATGCCTCCGGTAGTCAGGAAAGATGTCATGGTGTAGTTGATAGCCTTCTGCGTGGTGGTAAACGAGTCGTGGGCAGCATCGGGGCCGCCGAAGCAGTCGAGAGGCTCGCGGCGCAAGCGTGCATCTACTCGCTCGAAGTAGTCGGGCGGTATCACGCAGTCTGAGTCAAAGAATATGAAGTAGTCGCCGACGGCTCGTTCCATACCGTAGTTGCGGGCTATGGAGCGCCCCTCGTTAGGCTTGAAGTAGTACTTCACGTCGAGGCCGTCGGCGAGAGCCTTGTCGGCCGCCGAGCGGCATGGGGCCGTGGAGCCGTCCTCCACGAGTATCACTTCAAAGCAGTCTTTCAGAGTCTGGTGCTGGAGGCTCTCAAGCAGCTCGGTTACTTCGTCGAGCCTATTGTAAACGGGTACAATTACGGAATATTTCATAGCGCGAGCGAGGTGTGTCACGACATGCGTGATTTATAATCTTCGTAAGTGTATTGGCGCAGGTATTTGCAGTCGCCGCTCATAGTAGCAAGCACGATGGCGGGGTGGCTGATGCCGTTGAACATGGTGGTCTTCACCGTGGTATAATGGTTCATATCTTCGAGCGTGAGCCTGTCGCCGGGCCTGAGCGGCCTAGCAAAGCGCCAGTCGCCCTTGTAGTCGCCGCTGAGACACGAGTTACCGCCGAGCCTATATGCCAAGCCGTCAGCTGCATCATCGTCAAGGCTCTCTGTGATAAGGGGCTTGTAGGGCATCTCCAAGGTGTCGGGCATGTGGCAGGCAAAAGAGGCATCGATGATGGCGGTGCGTATGCCATCATTCTCCACCACATCGACTACCGAGGTGATGAGGTCGCCGGTGCGCCAGGTGAAAGCACTGCCGGGCTCCAAGATGATTTTGAGGTGAGGGTGGCGCTTTCTGAAGTCGGTAAGCAGGGCTACCAGGTGGTCGGTGTCGTAGCCTTGGCGTGTCATCAGATGCCCACCGCCCATATTGACCCACTGCACCTGAGACAGCAAATGGCCGAATTGCGCCTCGAAGGCTTCGAGCACTCGCTGAAGGTCATAGCTTGACGACTCGCAGAGGGCATGGAAGTGGAGGCCCTCGACACCGGCGGGCAGAGCATCGCCGATGTCAGCCGCGCTGACGCCGAAACGCGAGCCGGGCAGCGCCGGATTGTAGATATCGGTGTCTATGACCGAGCAATGCGGGTTGACTCTGAGGCCGGGAGAGGCTCCGGCCTTCTTGGCGCGAGCGCCAAAGCGCTGATATTGGCTCAGCGAGTTAAAAGTGATATGGCTGCTGTTAGAGGCATACGCATCGATGGTGTCGTCAGTATAAGCGGGGCAGTAGCTGTGCACGTTGCCGCCAAGTAATTCGCGGCCGAGGCGCAGCTCATTGAGCGAGCTTGCAGTGGAGTCGCGACAATATTCTTTGACAATGTCGAAAGTGCGCCACAGAGCGTTGGCCTTAAACGCCATAATGATGTCAACGCCGGCACGCCGACTGACCTCGCTGATGAGCTGTAAGTTGCGGCGCAGCCGAGACTCATAGACGATATAGAAAGGTGTGGGTATCTCGTTGATATTCATTTATATAATGTCAAATTTAGCAAATTTAAGCAAGAGCACCTTAGAGCCGCTGTGGTCAAAATCCACACTTATGCGGTGGTCGGCGACAGCGGTGTTGATATCAGTGATGACGCCTTCGCCAAAGCGCTGATGGGCGATACGCATCCCCACGGTCAGCTCGCCGGCGCTGTGCAGCCCGGTGCTCGCCGAAGGCTGCGAGGGCGAGGGCGTGGCATGGGAGACATCTGTGACAGCGACAAATCCCGAGCGCACGGGGCTGTGAAAGCTCTGACGATAGCTGTCAGTGTTGCGCGAGGGGCTGTCAATGGAGCTGCCGGTGACGAGGCGCAAGTAGCGATTGTCAATATCTTGCAAGAAGCGCGATGGCCGGCACGCCTTAGTAGCGCCCTGGAAGAAACGCGACCGGGCATAGGAGAGCATACAGTGGCGCTTTGCTCGCGTGATGGCCACATAGAGCAATCGCCGCTCCTCCTCAATCTCAGCCAATGACTGCGAGCTCATCATCGATGGCAGCAAGTCCTCCTCCACACCCACCACAAAGATGTCATCAAATTCCAGACCCTTGGAGGCATGGATGGTCATCAGCGTGACGCGCTGCTGCTCGGCGGTGTCGTCGGTATCCTGGTCTGTAGCCAGCGACACCTCGGCGAGGAAATCGGCCATCGTCACCGTGTCATCAGCCCCTTGCTCGGTATGGTCGCCGACAAACTGGACCACGGCGTTGAGCAGCTCCTCCAAGTTCTCTCGCTTGGAGATGCTCTCAGGGGTATTGTCAGTGATGAGTTGGGCGAGGAGACGCGTACGGCTGATGATGGTCTCGGCGAGCGTGGCGGCATCGGTGCCTTTGACGTGCATCTCGATGAAGTCATTGATCAAGGCGGCAAAAGCCTCGAGCTTAGACATAGTGCCTCGATTGAGCGCCAAATTGTACAGCTGCGGACGCATCAGCACCTGCCATACGCTCACCTGCGCCTCAATGGCAGCACCGACGAGCTTGGCGAGGGTGGTCTGCCCGATGCCGCGCGCCGGCACGTTGATGATGCGCCGTAGAGCCTCGTCATCGTTGGGGTTTACAGCCATACGGAAGTATGCCAGCGCGTCTTTAATCTCTTTGCGCTGATAGAACGCCACGCCGCCATAGATGCGATAAGGTATGTTGCGCGAGCGTAGCGCCTCCTCGATGGCGCGCGACTGGGCATTGGTGCGGTATAGCACCGCCATATCATTGTAAGGCGTGCCGTCGGTGGCCTTGAGCTGAGCGATGCGCGCCGCCACCAGATACGCCTCCTCATAGTCGCTGTAAGCCTGCACCACACTCACCGGGTCGCCGACATCGTTGCGCGAGAACACATCTTTGCGTATCTGCATAGTGTTTTTGGCGATGAGGCTGTTGGCAGCATTGATTATTAGCTGAGTAGAGCGGTAATTTTGCTCGAGCTTAAAGATTTGCAGCGAGGGATAACCTTTGCGCAGATTGAGAATATTGCTGATATTGGCGCCTCTGAACGAATATATACTCTGGGCATCATCGCCCACCACACAGATGTTGCCGCTCTTTTGCGTGAGCATTGACACGATGAGGTGCTGAGCAAAATTAGTGTCCTGATACTCATCAACCAAAATATATCTGAAAAACTCGCTGTAATGGCGCAGCAAGTCGGGATTGTCGCGCAAGAGCACGGCGGTGTTATACAGCAAGTCGTCAAAATCCATTGCATCAGCCACACGGCATCGAGCGCAATAGCCGGCATAAATCTCGGCCATGCGCGGCCTGCCGCAGTTGCGGTCATAGTCGCGCACAGCACGGTCAAGGGCATAGCTCTCAGGCGACATCAGCGAGTTCTTGGCCATAGAGATAGCACTCATCACCGACGACACCTTATATACCTTGTCGCTCAGCCCCATATCCTTGACAATGCTCTTAATCAGCGACTTGGCATCAGTAGTGTCATAGATGGTGTAGTTTTTTGTATAGCCTATACGCTCGGCATTGATGCGCAGTATGCGGCCGAAGATAGAGTGAAACGTGCCCATCCAGATACGCGATGCAGCCTCGCCGATAGCGCCTTCGATGCGTTCGCGCATCTCACGCGCCGCCTTGTTGGTGAAGGTCAGCGCCATAATGCGCCACGGCTCATAGCCGTGAGCCATAAGGTGCACAATCTTATAAGTGAGCACACGCGTCTTGCCCGAGCCGGCGCCGGCGATTACCAGCTGCGGCCCGTCAAGATACTCCACTGCGGCACGTTGCTGCTCGTTGAGCTCTGACAGATAGTGATGTGTCTCCTCGGTCATCTGAATTGGTTGATGCTCGGTATGTATTCAAAGCCGGCCGCCCCGAGCCTCTCCACGAGCTCTTCACGGCTTATATCATAGTCATCGCATAAGCTGTCGAGGCTGTCATATTCGTCACGCAAGAGAGTGTTGACAGCGCCAAGCAGCATTATCGGGTCATGCGGTAAAGTATTCATCAGCGATTGGGGGTTTATTAGCCTACAAAGTTAGCAAAAAATACCCTATCCACCACCACCCTCCCCCAAAAAAAGACATCAAAAAGTCAGC
>JAEDNZ010000020.1 GCA_016302215.1 Muribaculaceae bacterium | reverse complement strand
GCCGGGTCAATCATGATGCGGCCGCAGTACTCACAGACGATGACTTTCTTGTGCATGCGAATCTCCATTTGCTTTTGCGGTGGGATACGGTTGAAGCAACCGCCGCATGCGTTGCGCTGTACATATACAATGCCGAGGCCGTTGCGAGCATTCTTGCGTATGCGCTTGAATGCAGCAAGGAGTCGCTGGTCGTCGATGCCAGCCTCTACTGCTTTTGCCTTGTCGCGGAGGTTGTCTTCCTCTTGGCGTGTCTCGTTGACGATTTCGTCGAGCTCTGCCTTTTTCTCATCGTGGAGGTGCTTGAGGTCAGTGAGCTTAGCCTCGGTCTCCTCGATGTCGTGCTTTTTGTTTTCGATAGAGCGGGAGTATTCGTTGATATGCTTCTCGGCGAGCTCAATCTCGAGCGACTGGAACTCGACTTCCTTGGAGAGGAGGTCAAACTCGCGGTTGTTGCGCACGTTGTCGAGCTGCTCGCGATATCGAGCTATCAATGCCTCGCAGTTGGCTATCTTCTGCTTCTCCTGCACCAGGTTGTGATTAAGGTCGTCAATCTCGGCATTGAAGTTGCCAATGCGAGTGGTAAGGCCGGCAATATTATCCTCAAGGTCTTTGACTTCGAGAGGCAGCTCGCCTCGGATTGTCTTGATGCGGTCAATCTCAGTGAGTATAGTCTGGAGCTCATAGAGCGAAGTCAGACGCTGCTCGACGGAGAGCTGTTGCTCATTTTTCTTATCGGTAGCCATTAGTTATTTTATATATTTTATTGGATTATCTTCAGTATCTGAGTAATAGACTGCAAAGTTAGGAATTTTTTCGCTAATCACGCGATAAAAAATGTCTTTTGTGCAACATTCGCTTTCATAATGGCCAATATCGATTATCCAGATGCTGTGACGGTAATCGACGAAGTCATGATATCGCGTGTCAGATGTGATGTAGGCCTGGGCACCGGCCGCAACGGCCTTTGCGATAAACTCGCCACCTGCGCCGCCACACATGGCGATGCGGTGTATCTCGACGTCGGGGGCCACTGGCTGAGTGGAACGCACGATGGGGCTGCCAAAGGCGGCCTTTACCCTGTCGATGAATAGTCGGCGCGAGATGGCCACATCAAAGTCAGCTACACCGCCCAGGCCTACGGCATCATCGCCGGCGTCAGCGGCTATGGGCGAGAGCACGGCTGAGACGCGTGCGCCCAAGCGCTTTGCCATCTCGTGTGAGACGCCGCCGTGGGTGCTATCCATGGCGGTGTGGCTGGAATAGATAGCCACGCCGGAGCGCAGCGCCGCTATGACGGCACGCTCCACCACGGTGGCGCCGGTGATAGATTTGAGGCCCTTGAAGAGCAAGGGGTGATGCGACACCACCATGTTGCAGCCGCGGCGGCATGCCTCGGCGATGATGTCTTCGGTGACATCGACACATAGCAGCACGCCGGTGCACTCGGCTGAGGCGTCGCCCACCTGCAGGCCCGTGTTGTCCCAGGGCTCCTGCAGGCGCAGCGGCGCAAAGTCCTCAATTGCTTGTATTATGTCTGATACTCTAATCATTGTTTTTTGCTCTCGATGGCCTTGTCATCTACGATGAGATACAATTCATCGAGCTGCTTTTGGTCAAGAGCAGCGGGAGCATCGAGCATCACATCGCGGCCGCTATTGTTCTTGGGGAATGCGATGCAGTCTCTGATGCTGTCGAGGCCGGCGAAGAGCGACACCCAGCGGTCGAGGCCGTATGCGAGGCCACCGTGAGGCGGCGCTCCGTATTTGAAGGCATTCATCAAGAAGCCAAACTGCTCCTGTGCCTTCTCGGGGGTGAAGCCCAAGATTTCGAACATCTTGGCCTGGAGGGCGCTGTCGTGGATACGAATAGAGCCACCGCCGACCTCCACGCCGTTGACAACCATGTCATAGGCATCAGCGCGCACGGCTGCGGGGTCAGTATCGAGCATGGGGATATCCTCGTCTTTGGGGTGTGTGAATGGGTGGTGCATAGCCATCAGGCGCTGCTCCTCGTCGCTCCACTCAAACATCGGGAAATCCACCACCCATAGGCAGGCAAACTTATTCTTATCGCGCAGCCCGAGCTGACGGCCCATCTCGAGACGAAGCTCGCAGAGCTGCTTGCGTGTGCGCATGACATCGTCTCCGCTGAGTATCAGTATCAGGTCGCCCGGCTCGGCCTCCATGGCGGCGCGCAGCTGCTGGAGGACGTCTTGGGTGTAGAATTTGTCAACTGACGATTTGACATTGCCGTCGGCCTCGACGCGAGCATATACCATGCCCTTAGCGCCAATCTGCGAGCGCTTGACATAGTCGGTGAGGGCATCGAGCTGCTTGCGCGTGTAAGTAGCGGCGCCCTTGGCGCAGATGCCGCCGATGTAGGCTGCATTGTCAAAGACGCTGAAGCCGTAGCCTTTGAGCACATCCATCAGCTCGACGAAGCGCATACCGAAGCGCAGGTCGGGCTTGTCGCTGCCATAATACTTCATGGCATCAGCCCATGTCATGCGCTGAAACGGCTCAGTCATCTCGACGCCACGCAGCTCCTTGAACAGGTGCTTTGCCATGCCCTCAAAGAGGCTAATGACGTCCTCCTGCTCCACAAAGCTCATCTCGCAGTCAATCTGGGTGAACTCGGGCTGGCGGTCGGCTCGCAGGTCCTCGTCTCTGAAGCACTTTACAATCTGGAAATAGCGGTCCATGCCCGATACCATAAGCAGCTGCTTGAGTGTCTGCGGCGACTGCGGCAGGGCATAGAACTGGCCGGGGTTCATGCGGGAGGGCACCACAAAGTCGCGAGCGCCCTCGGGTGTGGAGCCAACGAGCATCGGCGTCTCAATTTCGAGGAAGCCTTTGCTGTCGAGGTAGCGGCGCACCTCCATGGTCATGCGATGGCGCAGTTCGAGGTTGCGGCGCACTGCAGCGCGGCGCAAATCGAGATAACGATAGCGCATGCGCAGGTCATCGCCGCCATCGGTGTCGTCTTCGATGGTGAAAGGAGGCACCTCACTGGTGTTGAGCACACGCAGCTTGTGAGCTATAATCTCGATATCGCCGGTGGCGATATGGTCGTTTTTGGAGGAGCGCTCAGCTACAACGCCCACCACCTGCACCACAAACTCACGTCCGAGGTGGTTTGACGCATCATTGAGCGCAGCATCGTGCTCATTATTAAACACAATTTGGGTGATGCCATAACGGTCGCGCAAGTCCATAAAGGTCATGCCGCCCATCTTACGCACTCGCTGTACCCAGCCGGCGAGTGTGACTTCGCGGCCACAATCGCTGAGGCGCAATTCTCCGCAAGTATTGGTTCTGTACATCTATATTGATTTGATGGTTAATTAGCTTTGATGGTTAATTAGCTTTTAGCCTACAAATTTACGCAAAAATCCTGAATAATAAGCCTCTCAGAGCAAAAAACATACTCTTGAAAGGGCGTCAGTGGGGCTTCTCGGGCGAAAATAGCGAAAGCCGGCGTGAGGCCGGCTTTCGAGGTATAGAGGGTAGGTGTGGATTAGTCTTGTTCAGCGGGTGTCTCCTCAGCAGCCACGAGGTCGGCGTCGTCTTGGTTATAGACAACGAGGCGGTCATATTCGCGCAGACCGGTACCAGCGGGTATGAGGTGACCGCAGATGACGTTCTCCTTCATGCCTTCGAGAGAGTCAGACTTGGCTTGGATAGCGGCTTCGTTGAGCACCTTTGTGGTCTCCTGGAAAGAAGCAGCGGAGATGAAGCTTGAAGTCTGGAGGGCAGCACGAGTGATACCCTGTAGTATCTGCTCGGAGGTGGCGGGGAGGGCGTCGCGCACCTGTATGAGGCGCATATCGCGGCGCTTGAGGGCCGAGTTCTCGTCGCGGAGCTTGCGAGCGGTGATGATTTGGCCGGGCTGCACCTCAGTGCTGTCGCCGGCATCGGTAACCACTTTCTTGCCCCAGATGCGGTCGTTCTCGTCCATAAATTCACGTTTGTCCACGATTTGCTGCTCGAGGAAGCAGGTGTCGCCGGGGTCGAGGATGCTTACTTTGCGCATCATCTGGCGGACGATTACCTCGAAGTGCTTGTCGTTGATTTTCACGCCCTGCATACGATACACGTCCTGCACCTCGTTGACAATGTACTCCTGGACGGCCGTGGGGCCCATGATGTTGAGGATGTCAGCCGGGGTGATAGCACCGTCGGAGAGGGGTGTGCCGGCACGCACCACATCGTTCTCCTGCACAAGGATTTGCTTGGAGAGGGGTATGAGGTAGGATTTCTTCTCGCCGAGCTTTGAGATGACTGATACCTCGCGGTTGCCGCGCTTCACCTTGCCGAAGTGTACTTCGCCGTCGATTTCGGAGACGATGGCGGGGTTTGACGGGTTGCGGGCCTCGAAGAGCTCGGTGACACGAGGCAGACCACCGGTGATGTCGCCGGCGCCGCCGGTGGCACGCGGTATCTTGACAAATATCTCGCCGACTTTGATTTCGTCGCCATCGTTGAGCATAAGGTGAGCACCCACCGGGAGGGCGTAGTTAGCCACAACCTGTCCGTTGGCGTCAACGATGTGAGCCTCGGGCACCTTGGTGCGCTCTTTTGACTCGATGATAATCTTATCCTCAAGGCCTGACTGCTCGTCGATATCTACGCGGTAGTTGATGTTCTCCACGAGGTTTTCGTAGCGGATATGACCGCCCATCTCGCTGACGATGGTAGCGTTGAAGGGATCCCACTCGCAGACAACGTCTCCCACATGGATAGCGTCGCCGTTGTCAAAGTATAGCTTTGAGCCGTAGGGTATGGCGGCGTTGGTGAGCATCATGTGAGTCTTGTTGTCAATGATGCGCATCTCGGCGAGACGACCGATGACGACGTGTACGGGGCGACCCTTGGCATCGACTTCGTCGGTGACTACGGTGCGGAGGTCATCAATCTCGATGGTACCCTCGTAGCGGGAGGTCACAGATGAGATGGCTGCGATGTTGGAAGCGACACCACCGACGTGGAATGTACGGAGTGTCAGCTGAGTACCCGGCTCGCCGATAGACTGGGCAGCGATAACGCCGACAGCCTCGCCTTTCTGCACGAGGCGGCTCTTGGAGAGGTCTCGGCCATAGCACTTGGCGCAGACGCCTTTCTTAGACTCGCAGGTGAGGACTGAGCGTATCTCGACAGACTCGATGGGAGAGGCATCGATGCGGTCAGCAGCGGCATCGGTGATTTCGTCGCCGGCGTTGACTATTACTTCGCCGGTGAGGGGATCTACGATGTCATGGACAGATACGCGGCCGAGGATGCGCTCGCCGAGTGAAGCTACCACTTCGTCGTTGTTTTTGATTTCGCGACATACGAGGCCACGGAGGGTGCCGCAGTCTTCCTCGTTGATGATTACATCGTGAGCCACATCGACGAGACGGCGAGTGAGGTAACCGGCGTCGGCGGTCTTGAGGGCGGTGTCGGCAAGACCCTTACGGGCACCGTGAGTAGAGATGAAGTACTCGAGCACGGAGAGGCCTTCCTTGAAGTTGGCGAGAATAGGGTTCTCGATGATTTGGCCGCCTTCGGCGCCGGCCTTCTGGGGCTTGGCCATAAGGCCACGCATGCCGGCGAGCTGACGTATCTGGTCCTTAGAACCACGGGCACCGGAGTCGAGCATCATATACACGGAGTTGAAGCCCTGGTTTGCCTCGGCCATCTGTTTCATGAGGATGTCAGTAAGGCGCGAGTTGACGTGTGTCCAGATATCGATGATTTGGTTGTAGCGCTCGGTGTTGGTGATGAAGCCCATAGAGTAGTTATCCATGACTTCTTGCACCTGCTTGTAACCTTCGGCCACGATTTCCTTCTTCTCCTCGGGGATGATTACGTCGCCGAGGTTGAACGACAGGCCTCCCTCGAATGCCATGCGGTAGCCGAGGTTCTTGATGTCGTCAAGGAACTGAGCAGAGCGGGGGATACCGCAGCGCTTGATGACGCGCGATATGATGTCGCGGAGTGATTTCTTGGAGATGAGGGTGTTGACGTAGCCTATCTCTTGTGGCACGAATTGGTTGACGAGGATACGTCCCACGGAGGTGTTCTTGACGAGGTGGCGTATGGGCTTGCCATCGGCATCGATGTCATCAACCATCACGGTGACGGGAGCGTGGAGGGTGACTTTGCCCTCGTTGTAGGCAATCTGAGCCTCTTCGGGGCCGTAGAACACAGAGCCTTCGCCCTTGTCGCCTGTGCGGAGCTTTGTGATGTAGTAGAGGCCGAGCACCATATCCTGAGAGGGCACTGTGATAGGCGCGCCGTTGGCGGGGTTGAGGATATTGTGCGAGCCGAGCATCAGCAGCTGAGCCTCAAGGACGGCTTCGTTGCCGAGGGGGAGGTGTACGGCCATCTGGTCACCGTCGAAGTCGGCGTTGAATGCGGTACAAGCGAGGGGGTGGAGCTGGATGGCCTTGCCCTCGATGAGCTTAGGCTGGAAAGCCTGGATACCGAGACGGTGAAGTGTAGGGGCACGGTTGAGGAGCACGGGGTGGCCCTTCATCACGTATTCGAGGATGTCCCAAACGACGGGGTCTTTGCGGTCAACGATCTTCTTGGCGCTCTTTACGTTCTTGACGATGCCGCGCTCGATGAGCTTGCGGATGACGAAGGGCTTATAAAGCTCGGCAGCCATGTTTTTAGGGATACCGCACTCGTGCATTTTGAGCTCGGGGCCTACGACGATGACCGAACGAGCGGAGTAGTCAACGCGCTTACCGAGGAGGTTCTGACGGAAGCGACCCTGCTTGCCCTTGAGCGAGTCAGAGAGTGACTTGAGGGGGCGGTTAGCGTCAGACTTGACGGCAGAAGACTTGCGCGAGTTGTCGAGGAGGCTATCCACGGCCTCTTGGAGCATGCGCTTCTCGTTGCGGAGGATGACGTCGGGAGCCTTGATTTCGATGAGGCGTTTGAGACGGTTGTTGCGAATGATTACGCGACGATAGAGGTCGTTGAGGTCAGATGTGGCAAAACGGCCGCCATCGAGGGGCACGAGGGGACGCAACTCCGGCGGAATGACGGGCACGGCCTGGAGTATCATCCACTCGGGCTTGTTGCGGTGGCGCGAAGCGCGGAAAGACTCCACGACTTGGAGGCGCTTGAGGGCCTCGGTCTTGCGCTGCTGCGAGCCGTCGGTGTCGGCTTGGTTGCGGAGCTGATATGACAGCGAGTCGAGGTCAAGGTCGCGCAGGAGGTCGTAAATGGCCTCGGCGCCCATCTTGGCGACGAACTTGTTGGGGTCGTTGTCTTCGAGGAGGGCATTTTCCTTGGGCAGGCGGTCCATGATGTCGAAGTATTCGTCCTCGGTGAGGAGGTCGAGACGCTCGAGGGGCTTGTCGGCGGTCTTGCTATCGCGACCGCTGACGGGCATGGTGACGTTGCCGGGGTTTATGACGATGTAACGCTCGTAGTAAATTACGGAGTCGAGTTTCTTAGAGGGTAGGCCCAGGAGGTAACCGATCTTGTTAGGGAGCGAGCGGAAGTACCAGATGTGAGCCACGGGGACCACGAGCTTGATGTGTCCCATGCGCTCGCGGCGCACTTTCTTCTCAGTGACCTCAACGCCGCAGCGGTCGCAGACGATGCCTTTGTAGCGGATGCGTTTGTACTTGCCGCAGTGGCACTCGTAGTCTTTGACGGGGCCGAAGATGCGCTCGCAGAAGAGGCCGTCGCGCTCGGGCTTGTAAGTGCGGTAGTTGATAGTCTCGGGTTTGAGCACTTCGCCGCTTGACTTCTCGAGGATTTCTTCGGGCGAAGCGAGGCCGATAGTAATCTTAGAGAAGACGTTTTTTGCTTTGTTATCTTTTCTAAAAGCCATTGTAGTGTGTCGAGTCGGTTTTTAGGATGACTGTACGTGAGAGTGGATAAAAAGATATAGACATCAGTGCCGTCGGCGGGGCATCGGTGTTAAGACCGATGCCCGCGCGGCGGCTGACAGATTAGTTGTCGAGTGAAATGCTGAGACCCAGACCACGGAGCTCGTGGAGGAGCACATTGAGCGACTCGGGGATACCGGCCTGAGGCATGGGGTCGCCCTTGACGATAGCCTCGTAGGCCTTGCTGCGGCCGTTGACATCGTCGCTCTTGACGGTAAGGATTTCTTGCAGGATATGAGAAGCGCCGAAAGCCTCGAGCGCCCAAACCTCCATTTCACCGAAGCGCTGGCCACCGAACTGAGCTTTACCGCCGAGGGGCTGCTGGGTGATGAGAGAGTACGGGCCGATGGAGCGGGCGTGCATCTTGTCCTCGACCATGTGGCCGAGTTTGAGCATGTAGATGACGCCGACGGTGGCGGGCTGGTCAAAGCGCTCGCCGGTGCCGCCATCGTAGAGGTATGTCTTGCCGTAACGGGGCAGACCGGCCTTGTCAGTCCACTCGTTGAGGTCATCGAGGGTGGCACCATCGAAGATGGGCGTAGCGAACTTGACGTCCATGACCTTACCGGCCCAACCGAGCACGGTCTCGAAGATCTGGCCGAGGTTCATACGCGAGGGCACGCCGAGGGGGTTGAGGACGATATCCACGGGTGTGCCGTCGGCGAGGAAGGGCATATCTTCTTGACGCACGATGCGAGAGACGATACCCTTGTTGCCGTGGCGGCCTGCCATCTTGTCGCCGACGCTGATTTTGCGTTTCTTGGCAATATATACCTTTGCAATCTGCATGATGCCTGAGGGCAGCTCGTCGCCGATAGAGATATCGAATTTGCGACGGCGCAGCTCGGCGTCAATCTCTTTGGACTTGCGGAGGTAGTTGACGATGGTCTGACGTATGAGGTCGTTTTTGTGGTCGTCGTTGGTCCACTTGCTGAGGTTGATGGTGTCGTAGTCAATATCGGTGAGCATCGAAGCAGAGAATTTGACGCCCTTGGGGACGATTTCGCTGCCGATGAAGTCCTTGACGCCCTGCGATACCTTGCCCTGAGTGAGTGTCAGGAGCTTATCTACGAGTATCTTGCGCAGGTCAGCCTGGCGGGCTTCGTATTCCTCATCGATTTTGGGGAGGAGTGCATTAGCGCTCTTGGAGCGTTTGGTCTTGGCGGCCTTAGAGTATAGGCTGGTGGCGATGACGACGCCTTTGAGCGAGGGTGAAGCCTTGAGCGAGGCGTCTTTGACGTCGCCGGCTTTGTCGCCGAAGATAGCGCGGAGCAGCTTCTCCTCGGGAGTGGGGTCAGACTCACCCTTGGGGGTGATCTTACCTATCATGATATCGCCGGGGACTACGTGAGCGCCGATGCGTATGATACCGCGCTCGTCGAGTTCCTTGGTGGCTTCTTCGCTGACGTTGGGGATATCAGAGGTTAGCTCCTCGAGGCCTCGCTTGGTCTCACGCACTTCGAGAGAGAAGTCCTCGACGTGGACTGAGGTGAGGATATCATCGCGGACCACGCGCTCGTTGAGCACGATGGCGTCCTCATAGTTGTAACCCTTCCAGGGCATGAAGGCTACCTTGAGGTTGCGTCCGAGCGCGAGCTCGCCGTTCTCGGTGGCGTAGCCTTCGGTGAGGATGTCGCCTTTGTGTACACGCTGGCCAACGTTGCAGATGGGACGCAGGTCGATGGTAGTGCTTTGGTTGGTCTTGCGGAATTTGGGGAGCTTATACTCCTTGACAGCCGGCTCGAAGGCTACAAATTCCTCCTCGTCGGTGCGGTCATAGCGAATGCGAATGACGCGAGCGTCGATATATTCGATGACGCCTTCGCCTTCGGCAGCAATCTGTGTGCGAGAGTCGCGTATGAGCTGACCCTCGATGCCGGTGCCGACGATTGGAGCCTCGGAGCGCATCAGAGGCACAGCCTGGCGCATCATGTTAGAGCCCATGAGGGCGCGGTTGGCGTCGTCGTGCTCGAGGAAGGGGATTAGCGAAGCAGCGATTGAAGCGATCTGCGAGGGCGACACGTCCATGAGCTGCACCTTTTCGGGGGGCACCACGGGGAAGTCAGCGTCTTCGCGCGCCTTGACGCGGTTGAGCACAAAGGTGCCGTCGTCGTTGAGGGGGGCGTTGCCTTGGGCAATGACTTTGCCTTCCTCAAGCTCGGCGGTGAGATATACCACTTCGTCGTTGTTGAGGTTGACCTTAGAGTCTTGCACGGTGCGGTAAGGTGTCTCGATGAAGCCGAGGTCGTTGATCTTGGCATAAACGCAGAGCGAGCTGATAAGGCCGATGTTGGGGCCTTCAGGAGTCTCGATAGGACAGAGACGACCGTAGTGAGTGTAGTGCACGTCGCGCACCTCAAAGCCGGCACGCTCGCGCGACAGACCGCCGGGGCCGAGGGCCGAGAGACGGCGCTTGTGGGTGATTTCGGCCAGGGGGTTGGTCTGGTCCATGAATTGCGACAGGGCGTTGGTGCCGAAGTAAGTGTTGATGACCGAAGATATGGTCTTGGCATTGATGAGGTCAATGGGGGCAAATACTTCGCTGTCGCGGACGTTCATGCGCTCGCGGATAGTGCGTGACATACGAGCGAGGCCCACACCGAATTGGTTGTAGAGCTGCTCGCCCACGGTGCGCACGCGGCGGTTGCTTAGGTGGTCAATGTCGTCAACGTCGGCCTTGGAGTTGATAAGCTCGATGAGATATTTGATAATCTCGACGATGTCCTCCTTGGTGAGCACCTTGACCTCCATAGGGGTGTCAAGGTTGAGCTTTTTGTTGATGCGGTAGCGGCCTACCTCGCCCAGGTCATAACGCTTTTCAGAGAAGAAGAGGTTTGTGATGACCTCGCGAGCGCTGGCATCGTCCGGCGGCTCGGCGTTGCGCAGCTGTCGGTAGATGTATTGCACGGCCTCCTTCTCGGTGTTGGAGGTATCGCGCTGGAGGGTGTTTATGATGATAGAGTAGTCGCCGCTGTTGACGTCTTCGTTGTGGAGGACGATAGTCTGGACTCCTGACTCTAAGATTTGGTCAATAAGCTCTTCGGTTAGCTCGGTCTCACGGTCAACGATTACGTCGTTGCGCTCGATAGAGACAACCTCGCCGGTGTCAGAATCGACAAAGTCTTCAAACCATGTCTTGAGGACACGAGCGGCGAGCTTGCGGCCGATAGCTTTTTTGAGGTTGGTCTTGTTGACCTTAATTTCTTCGGCGAGGCCAAAGATTTCGATGATGTCCTTATCGCTTTCGAGACCGATAGCGCGCAACAGCGTTGTTACGGGCAATTTTTTCTTACGGTCAATGTAAGCATACATCACATTGTTGATGTCAGTAGCGAACTCAATCCAGCTGCCGCGGAATGGGATGATACGCGCGGAGTACAGCTTCGTGCCATTGGCGTGAGTGCTTTGGCCGAAGAATACGCCTGGAGAGCGATGGAGCTGCGACACGACGACACGCTCGGCGCCATTGATGACGAAAGTGCCGCTCTCGGTCATATAAGGAATAGGGCCGAGATACACGTCCTGAATTTCAGTGGCAAAGTCCTCGTGGTCAGGGTCGGTGCAGTATAGTTTGAGTTTGGCTTTTAGTGGAACGCTGTAAGTAAGGCCGCGTTCGAGACACTCCTCGATGGTGTAGCGGGGAGGGTCAATGTAATAGTCGAGAAACTCGAGCACGAAGTTATTGCGAGTGTCGGCTATGGGGAAGTTCTCGGAAAAAACCTTGTATAGGCCTTCGTTTTTGCGTTTTTCCGGCGGGGTGTCGAGCTGAAGGAAGTCGCGGAAGGACTTGAGCTGCACCTCAAGGAAGTCAGGATAAGGCAGCGGGTTCTTTACCGAAGCAAAGTTAATGCGTTGATTTACAGAATTTACTGACATCGAAGTAAGGATTAGGACTCAACTTAAATATTATGACACAAAAGGTTAAGAACACACCCTAAGGGATGTTCTTAACCTAATTACCTGAATAACAGGCAATTTTATTTAAGTTCGACTTCAGCGCCGGCCTCTTCGAGTTGTTTCTTGAGACCTTCAGCGTCAGCCTTAGCGAGACCTTCCTTAACAACAGAGGGAGCGCCGTCAACCATTTCCTTGGCTTCCTTGAGGCCGAGGCCGGTGAGTTCTTTCACGAGCTTCACAACCTGGAGCTTGTTAGCACCGGCAGCTTTGAGGACTACGTCGAAAGCAGTCTTCTCTTCAGCAGCGGCAGCAGCGGCGGGGCCGGCAGCAACAGCTACAGCGGCAGCTGCGGGTTCGATACCGTATTCTTCTTTGAGGATTTGAGCAAGTTCGTTTACTTCCTTAACGGTGAGGTTAACAAGTTGTTCAGCAAAAGCTTTTAAATCTGCCATTTTTGTATGATTTTATTTGTTATTTATTTCTTGAAAATTATTCTTTGTTTGAGAGCGTCTCGAGGATGCCATGGAGCTTAGAGCCACCTGATGTAAGAGCAGAAACCACATTCTTGGCGGGCGATTGCAGCAGGGCGATAACGTCGGCGATGAGCTCGTTCTTGCTCTTGATAGCAGCGAGGGCGTCGAGCTGATCAGCACCGAGATAAACGGTTTCCTCGACGTAAGCGGCTTTGAGAGCGGGGAGAGTGTCGCCTTTCTTGACGAAGTCCTTGAGGAGCTTAGCGGGGGCGTTGCCGACGTTAGTGCACATCAGCGAGGTAGCGCCCTTGAGAGCGGGATAGAGCTCAGAGTAGTCAGCATCGAGGCTTTCGAGAGCCTTGTGCAGGAGGGTATTTTTCACCACGAGGAGCTTGATGTCAGCGCCGAAGCAAGCGCGACGCAGCTCGCTTGTCTTCTCAGCGTTGAGACCGGCAGTCTCCACGAGGTAGAAACCATTGTATTGCTTGATAGTATCGGCAATTTGCGCGATAACCACATCTTTATCTTCCTTTTTCATAATGTGTCAACAGAATTAATGTGATTAAGCATCGACTGATTTAGAATCGACCTTCACACCGGGACTCATGGTGCTTGAAAGATAGATGCTCTTGATGTAAGTGCCCTTAGCAGTAGCGGGTTTGAGCTTGATAAGGGTGTTGATAAACTCGCGCACGTTGTCGGCCATCTTCTCAGGAGAGAAAGATACCTTACCGATTGAAGAGTGAACAATACCGTTCTTATCGACTTTGAAGTCGATTTTACCCTTCTTGACTTCCTCTACGGCTTTAGCGACGTCCATAGTCACGGTGCCACTCTTGGGGTTAGGCATGAGGCCACGGGGGCCGAGGATACGGCCGAGGGCACCAATCTTACCCATGATAGCGGGCTGAGTGATGATAACGTCAACGTCGGTCCAGCCGGCTTTGATTTTTTCGATGTATTCGTCGAGGCCGACATAATCGGCTCCGGCCGCCTTAGCGGCAGCTTCAGCGTCAGCGTTGCAGAGCACGAGGACGCGCACGGTTTTGCCTGTGCCATGGGGCAGCGTCACCACGCCGCGCACCATTTGATTGGCCTTGCGAGGGTCCACACCCAGACGGACGTCAATGTCCAGCGAAGCGTCGAATTTGGTGAAGGTGATCTCCTTAACCTTAGCGACAGCCTCGGTGAGAGTGTAAGATTTCCCGGCTTCAATTTTCGCGAGGGCCAACTTTTGATTTTTAGTAAGTTTACTCATGTCAATTGAAGATTAGTTGTTTTTACCGGGCATACCTCCTTTGATTGTGATACCCATACTTCTGGCCGTGCCGGCTACCATACGCATAGCTGACTCTACAGTGAAGCAGTTCAAATCGGGCATTTTGTCTTGGGCAATAGCCTGCACTTGCTCGAGGGTGATCTCGCCAACTTTAGAGCGGTTAGGCTCTTTAGAACCGGATTTGATCTTAGCGGCCTCTTTGAGCTGGATAGCGACGGGGGGTGTCTTCACGACGAAGTCAAATGACTTGTCGGTGTAGTAGGTTATAACTACGGGCAACACCTTACCAGCCTTATCCTGGGTGCGGGCATTGAATTGCTTGCAAAACTCCATGATGTTAATACCCTTAGAACCCAACGCGGGGCCTACGGGAGGTGAAGGGTTTGCAGCTCCACCTTTAATCTGCAATTTGATCTGACCAGCAATTTCTTTAGCCATTGTGATAAAACTTAAGAATTATAAATAAAAACGCGCGGAGGGGTGCATCATCAGGCTTCGTAACCAGCCGTCCAGGGCATACTATTCGCGCTCTACTTGCGAATTATCGAGTTCAAGCGGTGTCTTACGTCCGAAGATTTTGACGCTCACTTTAAGTTTTCGGCGCTCGCGGTTGACCTCTTCGACGACGCCGGTGAAGCCGGTGAAGGGCTCTTTGTTGACCTTCACGGTCTCTCCGACTACGAAGTCGTTGACTTCGATGTCGGTAGGGTCAGTAAGCTCATCGGCCGCTCCAAGCATGCGCATGACTTCGGATTGGCGGAGACGCTCGGGCTTAGCGTCCTTTTCGCGCCCGCGCAGGAAGTCAATAACATTTGTAGTGTTGGCCAGCACATGAGCCACCTCACCCACGAGGTTAGCCTCGACAAAGACATAGCCGGAATAGAGGTTTTTCTCTTTTACGACTTTCTTGCCGTTGCGCACAATCAGAACCTTCTCTGTGGGTATCAATACCTGAAACAAGTTATCGCCGAGGTCGGTATTCTTGATTTGAGCGTCAAGAATTTCTTTGACCTTGGCTTCCTTGCCTGAGATGGCGCGCAGGACGTACCATCCACGCTTAGACTCGCCGAGAGCTGTGGGCGTTGATTCGGACTTTGACATTTCCACTTAGAAGTTAAGACTTAAAGACTGTAAATGAGGTGCATGAAACGGTCGACAATCTGATCCATGACGAAAATTATCAGAGCGATAATCACGGAAGCAATCATCACGAGCAGAGCAGACTTCACGAGCTGCTTTTTTGTCGGCCACGAGGTCTTGAAGCGTAACTCTTCGTAGGCCTCTTCGATATTCGTTAGTAGTTTGAGTTTCTTCATTGTAATAGTTTTAGCACGGGTTGAGAGACTCGAACTCCCGACACCTGGTTTTGGAGACCAGTGCTCTACCAACTGAGCTAAACCCGTAATATCAAGGGAGAGAGCCGGTGATGCCGGCTCGCGCCCTTGAGTGATGGTTTTGTATTAGTCGAGGATCTCAGTGATCTGACCTGAACCTACGGTGCGGCCACCTTCGCGGATAGCGAAGCGGAGACCCTTGTCGCAAGCTACGGGGTTGATGAGCTCGACGGTGATTTCTACGTGGTCACCGGGCATTACCATTTCCACGCCCTCGGGGAGCATGATTTCACCGGTAACGTCGAGTGTACGGATGTAGAACTGGGGACGATAGTGGTTGTGGAACGGAGTGTGACGGCCACCTTCCTCTTTCTTGAGGATATAAACAGAAGCTTTGAACTTGCTGTGGGGCTTAACGACACCCGGGTGGCAGATTACCATACCACGCTTAACCTCTTTCTTGTCGATACCACGGAGGAGAAGACCTACGTTATCGCCGGCTTCACCTTGATCGAGGAGTTTGCGGAACATCTCGACACCGGTAACGGTAGATTTGAGGTCAGCACCGAGGCCCATGATTTGTACCTCATCGCCAACTTTCACTACGCCGGTCTCGATACGGCCGGTAGCCACGGTGCCACGACCGGTGATAGAGAATACGTCCTCAACGGGCATAAGGAAGGGTTTATCAACGTCGCGGGGAGGCAGGGGAATCCAATTATCGACAGCGTCCATGAGCTCGATAACTTTAGCTTCCCACTGGGGCTCGCCGTTGAGAGCGCCGAGAGCAGAGCCACGGATGATGGGGGTGTTGTCGCCATCATAGTCGTAGGCAGAGAGGAGTTCACGCATCTCCATTTCTACGAGCTCAAGCATCTCTTCGTCGTCAACCATATCGCACTTGTTGAGGAAGACAACGATACGGGGCACGTTCACCTGGCGTGCGAGCAGGATGTGCTCACGAGTCTGGGGCATGGGACCGTCAGTAGCAGCAACTACGATGATAGCGCCGTCCATCTGAGCAGCACCTGTTACCATGTTCTTCACATAGTCGGCGTGGCCCGGGCAGTCAACGTGAGCATAGTGACGGTTAGCGGTCTCGTACTCAACGTGAGCGGTGTTGATAGTAATACCACGCTCTTTTTCCTCGGGAGCGTTGTCGATTTGGTCAAATGACTTCACCTCAGAAAGGCCTTTCTTAGCCAGTACGGTGGTGATGGCAGCGGTAAGAGTGGTCTTACCGTGGTCCACGTGACCGATAGTACCGATGTTAACATGCGGTTTGGTTCTTTCGAATTTCTCTTTTGCCATAACTGGTTATTTTTTTGTAGTAATTAATGATTTCCTAACAATGAGCCACGGTAACGACAAGGCGCTATCGGGGCTATCAAAAAAAGAGCCGATGGCGGGATTTGAACCCGCGACCTCTTCCTTACCAAGGAAGTGCTCTACCCCTGAGCTACATAGGCAAATATTTTATCGAGCGGAAGACGAGGCTCAAACTCGCGACCCTCAGCTTGGAAGGCTGATGCTCTATCAACTGAGCTACTTCCGCAGAAGTGATGTGGGCGCGGATGGATTCGAACCACCGAAGGCTAAGCCAGCAGATTTACAGTCTGCCCCATTTGGCCACTCTGGAACACGCCCTAAAAGATATATAGTGTAAAAACTATACTGATGTGTTACTTCCAATTTTGAGCCTCTTGTCGGATTCGAACCAACGACCCCGAGATTACAAATCACGTGCTCTGGCCAACTGAGCTAAAGAGGCAATCTTCAATATTCTCTCGCAGCGGAGGGGTGTCGTATTTCCCTCGTTTGCGGTTGCAAAGTTATAATCATTTTTTGATATAGCAAAATATTTCAGACTTTTTTTCTGATTTTTTTTGATAATGCCTAAAAAAATCGGGCGGCTCCACCTATAAGCCGAGGGCTACACATTATTATTATACGCGCGAGCGAGGACGCCGTAGTCAGGCGTATAGAGCGGCCACGATAGCGCTCCGGCGCGGCCTGCTGCCGGCGCTGCGCCACGCCGCGATATTTTTAGAGGATAGATGGGCGGCGATGCATGAAAATTGCCGTTTT
>JAEDNZ010000193.1 GCA_016302215.1 Muribaculaceae bacterium | reverse complement strand
TGCCGCAAAGAAATGTGACAAAAGCGGTGGCCAAGAGCAGATTTTTTTGTACCTTTGCAATCACTTAAGTAAAATATCACGTGATGTTAGAGAAAATCAGTCAATTACGCAAAGAGATAGAGGCGCTGACAGCGTCAGATGCAGCCCGCGTGGAGGAGCTGCGCATCAAATATCTAAGCAAGAAGGGCGAGGTGACGGCGTTGATGAACGATTTCCGCTCTGTGCCCGCTGACCAAAAACGCGTCGTGGGTCAGGCTATCAACGAGCTTAAGACCTTTGCTACGGATAAAATCAATGCCTTGCGCGACGGCCTCGAAAGCGCCGGCAATCAAGACGACAGCCTTGACCTGACGCGCACGGCATCGCCCCTGCGATTGGGCTCGCGGCATCCGTTGTCGCTGGTGCGTGAAGAGATTATTGACATCTTTCGCCGCTTGGGCTTCTCCATTGCCGAGGGCCCCGAGGTCGAAGATGACTGGCATGTCTTTTCCAGCCTGAATTTTGCTGATGACCACCCTGCTCGCGATATGCAGGACACATTCTTTATCAACAGCCGTCCGGATGTGCTGCTGCGCACACACACCTCTTCGGTGCAGTCGCGTGTGATGGAGAACTCACAGCCTCCCATCCGCATCATCTGCCCTGGACGCGTGTATCGCAACGAGGCTATCTCGGCGCGTGCTCACTGCTTCTTCCATCAAGTGGAGGCGCTCTATGTTGACCGCAACGTCACCTTTGCCGACCTGCGCCAGACGCTGCTGTATTTTGCCCAAGAGATGTTCGGCCCGCAGACCAAGATACGCCTGCGCCCGAGCTACTTCCCCTTCACCGAGCCGTCAGCCGAGATGGATATCAGCTGTAACCTCTGCGGCGGCGAGGGCTGCTCATTCTGCAAGCACACCGGGTGGGTCGAAATCCTTGGCTGCGGCATGGTTGACCCCAATGTGCTTGAGGCCTGCGGTATTGATAGCAAGCAATATAGCGGCTTCGCCCTGGGTATGGGCATTGAGCGCATCACAAACCTCAAGTATCAGGTCAAAGACTTGAGAATGTTCTCGGAGAATGACGTGCGCTTCCTGCACCAATTCACCTCGGCTCGTTGACGACCTATGCATATAGTGGCCGGTGACATCGCTCTTGTGGCTCTCGGCGGAGCAATAGGCGCCGTGGGGCGTTACAGCCTGGGTCTGATGCAGGTGTTTGCCGCGCAGAAGCACCTCGCCACCCTCACCGCCAATATCAGCGGCTGCCTCGCCATAGGCGTGGTGTGGGCGCTGCTGCAGCATTACGGTGCGCCGCGAGTATGGCAGCTGCTGCTCATCACCGGCGTGCTCGGCGGATACACCACCTTCTCGGCCTTTGCCCTTGACGGCGTGGCGCTGTGGCAGCAGGCTGAGGGTGTCGCCCTGCCATGGCGAGCCTTGGCCTATGTGGCTACGACGGTGCTCGCCGGCATCGCTGCCTGTGCGATAGGTCTCTATGCTACAAATAAATTGATACAAACGATCAACTAAGCCGCCCGGGGGCTGACACGATACCTGACAATACCATGGCAAAGCGTAAGGCACCATCAACTGAGACAATGAGCGTAGAAGAGCGATATAGGCGTGTCATAGAGCTCTTCCGCAAGGAAATGCCCGTGGCTGAGACTGAGCTGCATTATGGCAGTCCCTTTCAGCTGTTGGTGGCAGTGATTTTGTCAGCGCAGTGCACCGACAAGCGCGTCAATATGATTACGCCGGCGCTCTTTGAGCGCTATCCTGATGCCGCCTCTCTCGCTACGGCCACGGCTGAGCAGATTTATGAGTATATCAAGTCGTGCTCTTACCCCAACAATAAGGCGCGGCTGCTCGCCGGTATGGCTCGATGTCTCGTGGCAGAGCATGGCGGCGCTGTCCCCGACAATATCGATGCCCTGCTTACACTGCCCGGCGTGGGGCGTAAGACGGCCAATGTGATACTATCAGTGGTGTATGACAAGCCGGCTATGGCGGTGGATACCCATGTATTTCGCGTGGCCGAGCGTATAGGCTTGACCACTGACAGCCGCTCGCCCTTGGAGACGGAGCGCACCCTCGTGGCGCATATCCCGGCCGAGGATATCCCCACGGCACATCATTGGCTCATCTTGCATGGCCGCTATGTGTGCAAGGCACGCAAGCCGGCCTGCGACGGCTGTTTCCTGCGCGAGGTGTGTCGTATGGGCTCGCAGCCGTGAACGTGCAATCTATACCATCATCATTATAACCAATCACAAAATCATCTACAAAACAACAATCACAGCGTCATGGAGGAAACCACGTTCATAGTCACCATCGAGGTGCTGGGCACTATAGCCTTTGCTATCTCCGGCATACGTCTCGCAGCCGCAAAGCGGTTTGATTGGTTCGGGGCCTACGTTGTGGGTCTGGTCACGGCTATCGGCGGCGGCACCGTGCGCGACGTGCTGCTGGGGCTGCCGGTCTTTTGGATGGTGTCATGGCATTACCTTGCTGTCACCGGGCTGTCGCTGGTGGCGGTGATAGTATTCAGGCAGGCGCTGGTCAAAGGCTTCCGCACACTCTTTCTGTTTGACGCCATAGGCTTGGCGCTGTTTGTGGTGGTGGGCATCGAGAAGAGCCTCAGCGCCGGCTGGCCCATGTGGGTGGCTATAGTTATGGGTGTCATCACCGGCTCGTTTGGCGGCATCACTCGCGATATCCTCATCAATGAGGTGCCGCTCTTTTTCCGCAAAGATATTTATGCCACGGCGTGTCTGTTTGGCGGCGTGGTGTATTGGCTCGTGGCGATGCTGCCGGTGGGGGTAATAGTGCCTCAGATAGCCTGCGCGGTGGCCGTGCTGGGCCTCAGAATAGCAGCTTTTACGTTTAATTGGTCATTGCCCATCCTCAAGGTTGACCCCTCGTCGTTGCCTGATGAATAATAATAGCGCACACTCGTCCTCGCCCGGGCATCGCCATGCGGCAGCTACCGGTCAGTTTTTGAGATACTGCATCGTAGGCGGCCTCAACACCGCCGTGACGATGGCGGTAATCTTTGTGTGCAAGTCGCTGCTGGGCGTCAATCCCTATGTGAGCAACGCCTTGGGCTATGGAGCCGGCCTCATCAACTCTTTTTTGTGGAATAGGGCGTGGGTGTTTCGCTCGCAGGGGCGTTTTCGCGGCGAGGCCTTGCGCTTTGCCATCGGTTTCGGGGTGTGCTATCTGTTGCAGCTCGGCTTTGTCTATTGCTTGTCGCAGTCGCCGTTTGGGGCTTTAGAGTTTGACATCAGAGGCTTTGTGCTCTCGGGATATGGCGTGGCCACGCTCATGGGCAATGTGGT
>JAEDNZ010000192.1 GCA_016302215.1 Muribaculaceae bacterium | reverse complement strand
AGGCGCGGCCGTTGTAGCGGATGTAGATACCGCTCTGCGGGTTGGTGATGCGCACACCTTGCAGGTTGAAGTAGATTTCCTCACCGGCGGCGGCATCTGCATCGATATCCTCGATGCCGGTGGTGATGTCGGTGGTGCTGAACTTGGTGGTGACGCTGCGGTCTGCCGTGGTGGCGTAAACTGACAGGCGATAGTTAGCCACATCGGTTGAGGGGCTGAGGGTCGTCACCGGAGTCTCGGCGGTGCGGGCTATCTTAGCGGCTACAGTGCCGGAGAGGTATCCACCGCAGGGATCCACGGTGCCCGCAAGGTCAATGATAGGATAGTGGCCGAAGAGCTCATACTTGATTTGCGGCATCTTTGCGGCATCGCTCAGGTCGGCAAGCGTCATTGTCGTGGGCACTGCCACGGGCAGCTTACTGCTGTTGTAGGCTGCAGCTGACCAGTTGCTGTTTGCAGTGCCATCGTAGGTGGGAAGATAGCCCACGGTGGAGAGGGTCGTCATATCCCAATTGCTGCCGATGGGTGTGCCGGTGTTGCCCAAGATGGTGCTATCATCGGTAAGGTCGCGTGCCACGGTCACGGCGTAGCCGGGATATACATTGTAGGCGGAGCTGAATTCGACAGGAGCCTCGACATACGCGCTCACCACATTAGTCACGCCGTTGTGGTTGAACTGGCGTTTCATCTCAGTGGCATCGAAAGTCAGCGGTGCTTCGAAGTCCGGCACGAGGTTGATGCTGACCTCCTCTGAGGTTGCGGTCTGTGGCGCGCCGATAGCGCCATCATCATTGCTGATATAGTAGCTGATTGTTACCTGATAGGTGGCGTGGGCACCGCCGTAGGGCAGCAGGTTGATGATGTTTTTGCCTTTGACAAAATTGCCGGCGATGGTGTATTCATCAGTGCCGTTGACCGTCACTTTGACGTCGGAAATCACCAGATCCAGGCCGGTGGGCACTTGCTGCGCGAGCACGTTGATGATGCCGTTGAGATAGTTCACGTTGTTATAGTATATCGGAGTCTCGGCGGTGGCGCCATTAGGCATCTTGTCAGTAGTGGTCAGCGCTTGTGCATGCTCATCGCTCAGCTCGCCGGTGTAGGTGTTGAGCAAGATGTCAGAGATAGCCACGCGTATCGATGGCTTCACGATGGTCACTGTTTGGGCAATCTCGTCAAGGATGATGCTGTAATATCCGGGGCCGTAGCTGATTACCCAGTTGCCTGTGCCTTTTGACTTATCGCCATAGCAGGTGTAGGTGTAAGGCGTGTCAATAGTGGCGTTGAAGGCATTGTTGCCATTGTTGTCGGTATTGTCGGCGGGCGATAGGAGCGCTGCGTTGACAGGATCCCAATCATTAATGCTTGCGCCCTTGGCGGTAGAAATCTTGAAGCCTTCGGCGGTGTAGTTGATGGTGTAGTAGTAGCGGCCTTCGATAGCATCGCCATTTTCATTTTTATATTGGGTGAAGGTGTCGGGTTGCGATGCGTCCCAACCATTAGAGGTGTCTTTACCCACGATGTAGAGGCTCTCGGCAGAGAGGGCTTTCACGATACGTATCTGATAGTCAGAAGCATTTTCGGGGTTGATGCGCACCTGCAGCATATACGTGGTGTTGGCCTCGAACTTGTTCGAGTAGTAGTTGCCATTGTTATCTACGGTCTGTATCTTCAGCTCGTTAGATACCCATTCGTTGATGGGGAAGTTGAAGATGTCCTTGAACCAGATATAGTTGTACTTGTTGCGCAGACAGAATTCAAAGCCTGTGCCGGTGGCACCGAGTTCGCTTGAGAATGACTGTTTCTCGCCCGTGGTGAACGATACGCTCCATATCTTCGAGTCGGGATAATACTTGAGGTGGTTGGCTTCGTCAGTGTTGTTATTGTCAGGCCATGAGCCGCTGAAGTTGCCGTGCACATAGAGCTCATCGATTTCGCCCCATGGGTATGACGATTCGGTAGCGAAAATACCGATTTTGGGGTTGGCTTTGCTGACGCCGTCGCCGTGTGTGGTGTCAATCACGATGCGATATTTGACACCGGGGGTGAGGTCGGTGAAGGTATTGTTGACGGCGGTCAATTCTTTGCAGAAGTTCTCCAGCCATACGTTCTTCGCTGTCGAGGCACCCTTGCGCACGATGTATCCGGTGGAGGTGCGTATGCGCCAGTCGAGGCTCGTGACGGCCACCTCAAAGGGCTCCGAGGCGTAAGCTTCAAGGCCGTAAGGATTGGTCGTGCTATCGTATTTATCAAAGGTCAGCGGGATTGAAGTCCAGGCGGCTGAGGGGTTGTCGTCGTTGCGATATTCAAAGGTCAGTGTGGCATCGCCCCAGATATAGTTTTCACCGGGGTCGGGGAACTGCTTGACCTCTTCCTCGCTGACGATGGTCAGAGAGTAGTTGGTGGCGTCAAAGGTGACGGTGGCATTCTTGATGCCCGACACTAACTTGATGTTGTTGGTGCCGGTGTCGCCGGTGGTGATGTCGGCGCCGGTGACTGTCAGGTTTGACTTGCCCAGCCATACCTCATCGCCGGCCTCTTTGATGAGGAACTGTGTGTCGGCATCGAGGGTGACACCGCTGCAGGTGTAGGTCTTGCCATCAGTGGTGCTGAAGGTGTAGGCGTCGGTGCTGAAGTTGTCAGCGGCGCTGGTGCGTATCACGAAGCTGATGTAGTCGAGCTTCACGGTCTTGGCGGTGGCGTCAACGGTGAAGATATACTTCAGCGCATCGCTCACGGTGAGAGCAGTCTTGTAGTTGTTGTACATCTGCTTGACGGTGCCTATGGTCACGGACTCGTCGGCCTCGTCGGTCTGCGGGCCATACTGGTCAACGCCTAACACTATGCGGAAGCTGGTGCCGGTGAGCTTGGCTTTGCCTTGATAGGTGGAAGTGGTGCCCACCTGAGCGAGGCTCACGCCTACTTTGTCGTCCCAGCCGGAGTTGTTGACGGTGCCTATCACCTTCACCGAGATGGTCTCGCTGGCCGGAGGCGTGATGGTCAGCACGTTGGTGGTGGGGTTGTATGAGAGAGTATGGTCGCCGGAGAAGCTGCCGTTGAAGGTGATGTTTTGACCGCTCACGCCGGTGCCCATATTGTATGACTTGGTGGTGCCGGTGTACGAAAGGTCGGCATCGCCGCTCCAGAACTCGTTGCCATTCTTTATCAGACACAGCTGCATGCCATTGGCGGGGTCTGTGAAGGTGTAGGTGAAGGTGCCATCTTCTTGCTTGGTCATAGCCGGAGTCTGGAAGCTGCTCCAGCCGTCGGTGGTGTATTTCACATTGTAGGTGTCCTCCTGTGCCACTTCGCTCACGATGAGGGTCTTGGCGGCGGCATCTACGGTGAAGATGTAGCTGGCGCCTTC
>JAEDNZ010000191.1 GCA_016302215.1 Muribaculaceae bacterium | reverse complement strand
GAAGGCGCCAGCTACATCTTCACCGTAGATGCCGCCGCCAAGACCCTCATCGTGACACAGGAGGACACCTACAATGTGAAGTACACCACCGACAACTGGAGCGAAGGCAGCATCAGCACTCCGGAAATGACCAAGCAGGATGATGGGACATATACCTACACCTTCACCAACCCTGCTAACGGCATGCAGCTGTGTCTGCAAAAGAACGGCAGCGACTTCTGGAGCGGCGATGCAGACCTGTCGTACACCGGCGGCACCAAGACGTTCACCATGGGCACCGGCTCAAGCGGCCAAAACATCACCTTCAACGGCAGCTTCAGCGGCGACTACACCCTCAGCTACAACCCCACCACCAAAGTGCTGACTATCAGCGCTCCGGCGTCGGAGACCATATCAGTGAAGGTGATAGGCCAAGTCAACAACAAAACATGGGACGACCAAGTGGGTGTAAGCCTCGCGCAAGTGGGCACCACCTCCACCTATCAAGGCAGAGCCAAGCTCACGGGCACGAGCTTCCGCATCGTGCTTGGCGAAGCCCAATTTGGCCCGCAGACCGACACCGCCGACAAGATGGTGACCATAGGCACTGCCGAGCAGATGTACAACAACTACAAGAAAGCTCTCACCGTGAGCGACGCGCTGAAATATATCTTCACCGTTGACGCCACGGCCAAGACCGTGAAACTGGACTATATCAACTTTGAGCTGCGCACGAGCGCCACTGACAACTTTGGCAGCAGCGCCGGCAACTTCACCACCACCGATGGCAAGATATACACTTGCAGCGGTGTGACCCTTGATGCCGGCACCCAGTTCATAATCAAAGAGACAGGCGATGAGGTATGGCTTGGCAAGTCAAATCTGACTGTTAGCGGCGCCGACGTCACCACGGGCGATGCGGACACAAACAACATCAAGCTGGTGAGCGACATCAAGAATGCCACCCTGACCTTTGACATCACCAACTACTCGCTGACCATCGAGAGCGAAGATGAAGTTAAGGAGTTCCCCACTCCCGGCACTGACAGCTATATCTGGGGCGACGCTACCCTGACCTTTGAATATCGCAACGACGACAACCCCGCCGCCGCGTGGACCTCGATACCCCTTACCTTTGACAAATATGACGCCACTAACAATCCTTACGGACTTGAAGCCTACGCCTCAGAGGCATTTGAGGTGGCAGTGTCGAACCTCGATTGGCGCATCCGCACCTCTACCGGCTACATCGTGCGCAAGGGTGCCACGTCAGCGCTGAACAAATGGCTTGAGAACTTCTGCTACGGGCTGACCGCCGTCAACAACACATTCAGCGGGCTTACCGCCGGTGCTAAATATCGCGTGGTCATCGACACCACTCACGGCACTGACGTCAGCAAGGCTAACCCCAAAATCGGCATCTTCGCCGTGGAGTCATCGTATCCATGGGGCGAAATCGACGAGCTGTATTTACACGGCAACTTCAGCGGCTCATGGCCTGACAACAACAACGCCGACGAGGCTAACCACTTAGTGTATTATCCCGACTCTAAGATATGGAGCGTAACGTTCACCACAGGCGCTAAATCATCGTTCTCCGAGGCTATCACCAATGCAGGGGAGACAGCAGGCTCGGGCTATGAGTTCTGTCTGCGCAACGAGTACAACTATATCTGGTTCAAGGACATCTACAACTTCCCGGTAGATACCTGGGAATCCGGCGAGCTGAAGATACAGACCGTAGATAACAATGGCAACTACTACTCGACCAACCTCGATGAAAGCACCACATATATGCTGCAGGTGCGCGTCAACCCCGCGGATGCTGACGACTATCAGATACGTATCGTGAAAGCCCTCTCTGCCGAGAGCCTCTACATCGTGGGTAAAGACACCTCTAATGGTTGGGACGCATCGCAACCCGACACATTCACCCAATACAAAGATGAAAATGGCGTTGCTATCGAAGGCCGATACTACTACACCATCAATTACACCACCGGCACCGGCGAAGGCTTCAAGATTGCGACAGCTAAGGGCGCAAGCATTAATGATTGGGATCCTGTCAACGCATCGCTCCTCTCGCCGGCCGACAATACCGTCAACGATGGCAACAATGCCTTCAGCGCCACTATTGACACACCTTACACCTACACCTGCTATGGCGATAAGTCAAAAGGCACAGGCAACTGGGTAATCAGCGACGGCCCCGGATATTACAGCATCATCGTCGATGAGATAGCGCAGACGGTAACCATCGTGAAGCCATCGATACGCGTGGCTATCTCTGACATCAAGCTAAACACCTACACCGGCGAGCTGAGCGATGATAATGCAAAGGCCCTGACCACTACTGACAAGATGCCTAATGGCGCCACCGCTGAGACCCCGGTTTACTACAACAACGTGAACTATCTGATGGGCAACATCACTATCCTTGCCTCGCAAGTGCCCAACGGTCTGACCCTCACCGTATCGGGAGTCACAGTTAAGGTCAACGGCACCGAATATGCCATCGACGGCACCTTTACCGAGGGTAGCAACATCGTGAACCTGCTGCCCTACGGCGGCGCTCACGCCACCTATCAGGTATCGCTGCAATACTCTATCGGCACCGATGGCGCTATCGGCGCAGCGCAGACAGCGACCTCAGAGGAGGTCACCGTCAACCTCGTGCCCTCATTCGTAGCACCCGATATCTTTGACGCCTCAGAGCTGAAACGCCAATTCTATCACAACGGCAATACCAAAGTGGTAAGCGCCCTGGTAGAGGCACCTGTTGATTTCACAACAGCCTTCAATGTATATCCCGGCTATGCGGTGACTGTGGCTGACGACCTTAGCGACAATAGCACCATCATAGGCAGCACCGGCAAGCCCATCGGCACAGATTGGGAAGATATGAATGCCCTGTCAGTGGTAGGATACATCGACTACAGTAGCAAAAACTGGTCAATGGCCGCTCTCAACAGCTATAGGCTGCCCGTCGCAGTGCCCACCACACTGCAGTTTGCAGACCTGAGCGATGCGAGCAAGATGCCTCAAATCAAGTATGAGCTCTTTGGTCACTATCCTATCATCGACCTTGTGGGCACACCCTGCGGCGGCTACCTCAATAGCGCTGTCGCTGCCGGTAAGATAGCTCGCGCCGCCGAGAGCGCAGTGACGACGCTCTGCCCGAAGACCGACGTGGCCAACTATCGCCTGTCAGTGTACACCACCACAGCAGACCGTAGCGTCACCACCATGTTCAGCACCACCGACATCACCACCGGCGTGGAGGATATCGCCGCTGATGTGGCCGAGGGCGAAGAAATCTTCTTCAACCTGCAAGGCGTGCGCATCACCAACCCGCAGAGCGGTATCTACATCCGCTACAACGGCCGCGCCT
>JAEDNZ010000190.1 GCA_016302215.1 Muribaculaceae bacterium | reverse complement strand
GGGATAAGGCTTGCACTATTGCAGGATTTATGCATAATTTGTAACTTTGCAGAATAATTCACGGCGGAAACATATCGTGATGCAATGGGCGTTATGTCTCCGCAGGTAAATAAATCTATCACACTATGACAGAGCCAGACTCTTTAGAGGCAAAAGGCCTCAATTTTGTAGAGCAAGAAGTGTTAGCCGACCTACAGGCCGGCAAGAACGGCGGACGCCTGAACACACGCTTCCCACCCGAGCCCAATGGCTACCTGCACATAGGCCATGCCAAGGCCATCTGTATGGATTTTGGTATTGCCGAAAAGTTTGGTGGCACATGTAATCTTCGTTTCGACGACACCAACCCCGTCAAGGAAGATGTGGAGTATGTGGATTCGATACGCGAGGATATCCATTGGCTGGGATTTGACTGGGGCGACCGCGAATACTATGCGTCAGACTATTTCCCACAGCTCTTTGACCTGGCGGTGCGCTTGATAAAGGAGGGCAAGGCCTATGTCGATGACCAGACCTCAGAGCAGATAGCCGAGCAGAAGGGCACGCCCACCGTACCGGGCACGGAGAGCCCCTATCGGTCGCGCACGCCCGAGGAAAATCTGGACCTCTTCATGCGCATGAATGCCGGCGAGTTTGCCGAAGGCTCTCGCGTGCTCAGAGCTAAGATAGATATGGCATCGCCGAATATGCACTTCCGCGACCCTATTATGTATCGCATCATCAATCACCCCCATCATCGCACCGGCACCAAGTGGAAGGTGTATCCGATGTATGACTTTGCCCACGGCCAGAGCGATTACTTTGAGGGCGTGACACACTCAATATGCACGCTGGAGTTTGTGCCCCACCGTCCGTTGTATGAGTATTTTGTCAATGAGCTTGCCGATGAGAGCTACTGCCCGCGGCAGATAGAGTTCAACCGCCTCAATCTCACCTACACGGTGATGAGCAAGCGCAAGCTGCTGCAGCTCGTCAAGGAAGGCCTCGTGGCCGGCTGGGACGATCCACGCATGCCCACCATCTCGGGTATGCGACGTCGCGGCTACACTCCGCAGTCAATACGCAACTTCATTGATGCCATAGGCTACACCAAATATGAGGCGCTCAACAGTGTGAGCCTCCTGGAGCACGCCGTGCGTGAGGATCTCAACCGCATCGCCACGCGCGTGATGGCCGTCATTAATCCGGTGAAGCTCGTCATCACCAATTATCCGGAGGGTAAGGTAGAGACCGTCAAGCTTGAGAACAACCCCGAGCAGGAGGGCTCAGGCGAGCATGAGATGCCGTTCACTCGCGAGCTGTACATCGAGCGTGAAGACTTTATGGAAAATCCCCCGAAGAAATTCTTCCGCTTGTTCCCCGGCGGCGAGGTGCGCCTCAAGGGAGCTTATATCATCAAGTGTGACGAGGTGGTGAAAGATGCTGACGGCAACATCACCGAGCTGCATTGCACCTATGACCCCGACACGCTCAGCGGTATGCCGGGAGCGGCGCGCAAGGTCAAAGGCACACTGCACTGGGTATCGGCTGCGCATGCCATCGATGCCGAGGCACGCTTGTATGACCGCCTGTTTGACGTTGAAAATCCGGCAGCCGAGCCTGACCGCGACTTCCGCGAGATGCTCAACCCCGAGTCGCTCAAAGTGGTCAAAGGCATCAAGGTGGAGCCTTTTGTGGCTGCTAATGCCGAGAGAGGTCGCAAGTTCCAGTTCCAGCGCATCGGTTACTTCACGCCTGACTACGATAGCACGGCTGATGCTTTGGTGTTCAACCGCACTATCTCGCTCAAAGACACATGGCAGAAAGTGCAAAGCAAGCAGTGAACGGCTAAGACGGCCAGTATCAATGATATATCGGCGAAGTTCTGCAACTAAGCTCTTGGTTGCAGGACTTCGCGATTTTCATACAATGACAAAAATGTAGTATCTTTGCAGTGTCAACACAGCAATAGCAATATGAGCCAACCTAAAGACCGCCGAGAAGAATTGTGTGAGCGCTTCGCTGAGGCGTTGCGCCATCCCGCCGACGAGATATATTTTGACGAAGATGAGCTTGTGGAAATATATGATTACGCCGGTGATTTGGGCAAGATATATCTCCAAACAGAAGCGCTGATGTGTGGGGCGCGCCTCTATCCCACGAGCCGCGCTCTCTCAGACCGCCGCGCCCTTTTTTATGTCAACAATTGCGGCGCGGATGCCGCTGCGCAATACATCGAAGACCACACCGACGATGCGGGCCCTCGCAGCTTACTCTCTGAAATCGTGGCCATAAAGACGAGCAAGCCTGACGATGAAGGCGAGGTAGAGCAAGCCCTCGACAGTCTGCTCGAGAGCGTCACCACCATGAACGATGAGGAGGTGGTGCAGTTTGTAGATCTCGCCGGCGAATGTGGCATGGCTGAGTGGCTGCTTGACAAGCTCGATGAGCTGCGCGCCAAGGTGCCATACCTGCCCACGTTGCTGTATGAGACCGCGATGGTGCTCTCCGAGGCCGGCATGGATGGGCGCGCCGTGCCTATCATCGAAGAGCTGATAGAGATTGACGATGCCTACAGCGTGGACTACTGGAATATGCTGGCGCAGAGCAAGCTCGAGTCCGGCGACTACAGTGGGGCCATGAACGCCATCGAGTATGCCCGCGCTATCGACCCCGGCAATTATGGTGCTATCACCCTTTACGTCAGAGTGTGCTTTGAGAGTGATGACCCCAACTATGCAAAGGAGGGCTATGACTTCACCTCGCGATATCTTGAGACAGACCCTGCCAATGATGCCATGCGTCAGGCTTTCGTGTCATTCGGGCTCAAACTTGGCAAGGTGTCAGAGGTGGCGCCCTCGGTGCGTCAGCTGTATCTCGCAAACAGCACCTCTCGCGACCATCTGTTGCAGCTGCTGTCGGTGGGTGTGCCTCTCGAGGGCGAGCTGGCCGATGTGATAGTGGCGTCATTCGGCGAGACTGATGACACGTGGCCTATGCTGCTGCGCCACCTGTGCAATTACGGCAGATATGCCGAGGTAGTAACCCTCGGCAACAAATATATTGAGAGCTATGGCTTCCCGTCATTAGATATCGGGCCTTATGCCTTCAGCCTCTTTGCGTTGAAGCTCTTTTCAAAATGTGTTGACAAATTGTCGGTATTGGTGCTGTCAGATGATTGCGGCAATATCTATAGGGTGTTGTATCTTGTGGCGTTGCTAAAGACCGGCAGGCAGCCGCTGGCTATGTCGATGATAAGTATGTGGCGTGATATGGTCAAGCTGGACACGGTGCGGCCCGAAAACAAAAGCGATGCCTACCTGTTGCTCCGGGTGATGGGTGAGGTGTCAGACATCATCAGTAGCGATGCCGACCATGATTGGTCAGACTATGACCCA
>JAEDNZ010000019.1 GCA_016302215.1 Muribaculaceae bacterium | reverse complement strand
TTTGACAACTATCGCAAGCGTGTGCTCCGCGAGAAGGCTGATATGCTTAAGAATGCCGCCGAGAAGACCTTGTTGGGCATCTTGCCGGTGGTAGATGACTTTGAGCGCGGCATGGCTGCAACTGACAAGATTGACGCGGAGAATAGCGCCGCGCTGTCGCTGCGCGAGGGCATGACGCTGATTTACAACAAAATCATCAAATACCTTAGCGACAACGGCGTCAAGGCTATGGAGTCAACCGGCGCCGCCTTTGATGCCGACCTCCATGAGGCTATCGCCATGGTGCCGGCTGCATCAGATGACCTCAAGGGCAAGGTGATTGACACCGTGCAAAAAGGCTATATGCTCAACGATAAAGTGCTGCGCCACGCCAAAGTGGCCGTCGGCGAATAATCATAAATGCCGCATTAGGCTACTATCACTTTGATGTTTCATTCTTAAGTATGGAGAAGAGAGATTACTACGAGGTGCTCGGCGTGGACAAGAACGCCACCGAAGATGAGCTCAAGAAAGCATATCGCAAATTAGCGCTTAAATATCACCCCGACAGAAACCCCGGCGACAAAGAGGCCGAGGAGAAATTCAAAGAGGCTGCTGAGGCATATGACGTGCTCAGCAACCCCGATAAGCGTGCTCGGTACGACCAGTTCGGCCACTCTATGGGCGGCCAAGGCTTCGGCGGCTTTGGTGGTGGCGGAGGCATGAATATGGACGATATCTTCGCGCAATTCGGCGACATATTTAGCGGCTTCAGCGGATTTGGCGGCTTCGGACGTAGCGGTGGCGGTCGGCGAGCCGCGCAGCGCAAGGGCTCGGACCTGCGCATCCGTGTCAAGCTCACCTACGACGAAATAGCAACCGGCGTGAAGAAGACGCTCAAGATACCTACCGCCGTGGCGTGCGAGAAGTGTCATGGCACCGGCGCCAAAGACGGCACGGCGATGGAGGAGTGTCCCACCTGTCATGGCGCCGGACATGTGGTCCAGACACGCAGCACGATACTGGGCACTATGCAGACTCAGAGCGTATGCCCCAACTGCGGCGGCTTGGGCAAGGTCATCAAGGAGAAGTGTCCGGCATGCTCGGGTACCGGCATCACCAAGACCGAGCAGCAAGTGTCATTTGACATCCCGGCAGGTGTCGCCGATGGCATGACACTGAGCTTTGCCGGCAAGGGCAACGCTCCGGCGCATGGCGGCATCAACGGCGACCTCCTGGTGGTGATAGAGGAGGTAAAGCACCCCGAGCTGATACGCGATGGCGATGACGTGATTTACAATCTGATGATAGATATCCCCACTGCTGTCCTCGGCGGCTCTGTTGAGGTGCCCATAATCGGCGGCCGTGCCAGAGTGAATATAGCACCGGGTACTCAGCCCGGCACGATACTGCGTATGCGAGGCAAGGGCTTCCCATCTGTCGATTATCGCGGACAGCGCGGCGACCAGCTGGTCAATGTCATGATTTACATTCCCGAGAAGCTCTCCGCATCGGAGAAAGAGGCCGTGACAGCATTGTCAAAATCGTCAAATTTCAAGCCCTCCAACAATGACCGCCAGCGCATCTTCTCGCGCCTAAAACACATTTTTGAGTAGTTGCGCGCATGGGGGGGAGGCAGGTAGGATAGCTTGACACATAAAAAACTTGTTAAATAGCCCTGCGGTTGAGCCAAAATTCTTATCTTTGTATCGAATAATTATGATTACAAAAATAATAGACTCAACAAAGGCGGCCGCCCTGGGCCGAATGATTGACCAAGCGTCAAATATCGTGATAGTGTGCCATACGATGCCTGATGGCGATGCCATAGGCTCATCACTGGCAATGTGGCATCTCTTGCGCGATTTGGGCAAGACGGCCACAGTGATAATACCCGACATGCTGCAGCCACAGCTGCGCAAGCTCCCCGGCGCTAAAGAGGCTATCGATGCGGCGAAATATAGCGACTTTGCCGCTACGCTCATATCGGAAGCCTCGCTGCTGATATGCCTTGATTTCAACAAGCCCTATCGTGCGGGCAACTATTTGGCATCGGCCATCACCGCCTCAACGCTGCCCAAGGTGCTTATCGACCACCATCTGGAGCCTGACGGCTTCTGCGATGTCACTATCTCGCACCCCGAGCAGTCCTCTACATGCCTCTTGCTGTATAGGGTGATATGCGCTTTGGGCCTGCATGATAGCATCAACAAGACCATAGCCACATGTCTGCTCGCCGGAATGATGACCGATACCGGCAATTTTGCCTACAACTGCGATGACCCGGAGGCTTACATCGTGGTGTCTGACCTCGTCAAGCTCGGCGCCTCAAAGGCCGAGCTTTACACGCTGCTCTTCGACACGTGGAGCGCTAACCGCCTAAAGCTCAACGGCTATGCCTTGTATCGCAAAATGGAGGTCTTTGCCGAAGAAAATGCCGCACTCATCACGCTCACGCGCGATGAGCTCAACCGCTTCAGATACACTAAGGGCGACACCGAGGCGCTGGTCAACAGGCCTCTGGCCATACCCGAAGTAAAATACTCGTGCTTTCTCCGTGAGGAAGATGGATATGTCAAGGTGTCAATGCGCTCGGTAGGATCATACGATGTGAGCGCGCTTTGCCACGACTATTTCGGTGGCGGCGGTCATCTCAACGCCGCCGGCGGCGAGTTTAAGGGCACGCTCACCGAGGCTGCCGACATCTTCCGTAATCTCGTAAAAAACAAAACAATAAAGAAATGAAATCATCACTTATGCGTCACACCATATATGCTCCGCTGCTCGCTTTGGCTTTAGTAGGCATCGCTGCCACTTCATGCTCTGACAGCAAGACCTATGCCGAGCTGCTCACCGATGAGAACCATTATGTCAACGCATACCTCGCTGACCATCATGTCATCAACGAGATACCGGCCGACACTGTGTTTGAGACCGGCCTGGACCACCCCGACAATCCCGAAGATGCGCCCTTCTATCGCATGGACAGCGATGGCCAGATATATATGCAGGTGCTCGATCCCGGCTCGGTTGACGACCCCGATATGCGCGCTCAGACCAACGAGCTGCTTTACTTCAGATACGTCAGATACAACCTGAAGTATTACTATGGTCTCAACCCGGACACCGGCGAGCCTGTCTTCGGCCAATCGTCGGGCAATGTGCAGGATATGAGCATCGAGGGCTTCTCATTCAGATATGGCAACTACACGCTCTCCAGCTCCACACAGTGGGGCACGGGCATACAGCTGCCGCTGATGTATCTGCCGGTGGATTGCGTGGTCAATATCATCATCAAATCGCAGTATGGCTTTACTGATGAAACAGCCGATGTGATGCCGTATATGTTCAACATCAGATACTATCGTCCTAAAATCTAAACCATCTCCATAAAAGACACAAAAGCTATGTCACTCATTAAGTCAATATCCGGCATTCGCGGCACTATCGGTGGCGCCCCGGGGCAGGGACTCACGCCTCTTGACGTGGTGAAATTTACGGCCGCATACGCTACCTTTATACGCGCCACTACGACCAAGAAGTCAAATACGATAGTGGTGGGGCGTGACGCGCGTCTCTCCGGCGCTATGGTGCGTGACCTCGTGGTGGGCACCCTCTGCGGCATGGGCTTTGACGTCTGCGACATAGGCCTGGCTTCAACACCCACCACTGAGGTGGCTGTCACCGCCGAGAACGCTTGCGGCGGCCTTATCCTCACCGCCTCGCACAACCCACTGCAGTGGAACGCCCTCAAGCTCCTCAATGAGCGCGGCGAGTTTCTCAGCGATGCCGAGGGCAAGCAGGTGCTCGCCATCGCTGACAACGATGACTTCTCCTTTGCTGAGGTGACTGACCTCGGTCATGTATATACAAATACCACTTACAATCGCCATCACATTGACAGTGTCCTCGCACTGGACCTCGTAGATGTGGAGGCCATCAAGGCTGCCAACCTTACGGTGGCTGTCGATGCCGTCAACTCAGTGGGTGGTGTGGTGATACCGCAGCTGCTGCGTGCGCTCGGTGTCAGCAAAGTCATAGAGCTCAACTGCGAGCCTACCGGACACTTTGCACATACGCCCGAGCCTATACCGGAAAATCTCACTGACATATCGGCCCTTGTCAAGGAGACGGGCGCCGATGTGGGCTTTGTCGTTGACCCCGATGTGGATAGGCTCGCTATCGTATGCGATGGCGGCGCCATGTTTGGCGAGGAATACACATTGGTGGCAGTTGCCGACTATGTGCTGCGCCACACTCCCGGCGCCACCGTCAGCAACCTCAGCTCCAGCCGCGCGCTGCGCGATGTCACCGAGGCTCACGGGTGCTCCTACACCGCCGCTGCCGTCGGCGAGGTCAATGTTACTACCGAGATGCGCCGCACCGGTGCCGTCATAGGCGGCGAGGGCAATGGCGGCGTCATTTATCCTGCCTTGCATTATGGCCGTGACGCGCTGGTAGGCGTGGCGCTGTTTCTGACGCTGCTCGCCAAGAGCGGCAAGAAGGTGAGCGAGCTCCGCAAGGACTATCCCGCCTATGAGATATATAAGACCAAGATTTCGCTCTCGCCCGAGATGGATGTCGATGCTATCCTTAATTCCGCCAAAGAGAAGTTTGCCGGAGAGCGCATCACTGACATCGATGGCGTGAAGATTGACTTTGAAGACTCGTGGGTGCATCTGCGCAAGAGCAATACCGAGCCTATCATACGTATATACGCCGAGGCTCATACCCTCGAGCTGGCCAAATCCCAAGCCGACAGGGTGGCCGAGCTCTTAGGCTGAGTTTGACACATACATAGTGACACTTTCATAACGCTCGTGGTATCAATCAACAATCTATCAGTAGAGTTCAGCGCCAAATCGCTCTTTGACAACGTCAGCTATGTCATCAATGACAAGGACCGCATAGCCCTCGTGGGCAAAAACGGTGCCGGCAAATCTACTATGCTCAAAATCATAGCCGGACTGCAAAAACCCACATCGGGCTCGGTAGCCGTGCCCGCCGATGTCACTATAGGCTATCTGCCGCAGCAGATGCAGCTCAACGATGAGCTCACGGTGATAGAGGAGGTGCGCAAGGCTTTTGCTCACGTCGATGTGATGCAGCGGCGGCTCGACGAGATGACGGCGGAGCTGTCAGAGCGCACAGACTATGACAGCGACAGCTATCACAATCTCATAGAGCGCATGACAGAGCTCACTGATCGATTGTCTATGATAAGCGGCGGCTCTTGCGAGGCAGAGATGGAGAAGACGCTCATCGGCTTGGGATTTGTCAGAGACGACTTTCAAAGGCCCACAGCCGAGTTTAGCGGTGGTTGGCGTATGCGCATCGAGCTTGCCAAGCTGCTGTTGCGTCGCCCCGACGTGCTGCTGCTCGACGAGCCTACCAACCACCTCGATATCGAGTCAATACAATGGCTCGAAAATTTCCTCATCACCAAGGCCAAAGCTGTGGTGCTCGTAAGCCACGACCGCGCCTTCATTGACAATGTCACCCACCGCACCATAGAGATATCGCTGGGCAAGATATATGACTATAATGTCAACTACTCGCGATATGTGGTGCTACACCGCGAGCGCATAGAGCAGCAGATGCGCGCTTACCAAAACCAGCAGAAGGAGATTGCCGACACCGAGGCGTTTATCGAGCGCTTCAGATATAAGGCCACCAAGGCTGTGCAGGTGCAGAGCCGCATGAAGCAATTGGCCAAGATTGAGCGTATAGAGGTTGATGAGGTAGATACCTCGCATCTCAATCTGCGCTTTCCGCCGGCGCCGCGCTCCGGTGATTTCCCTATCATCGCCGACAATGTGGGCAAGGCTTACGGCGACCATCAGGTCTTTGACGGCGCCACGTTTACCATACGCCGCGGCGAGAAAGTGGCCTTTGTAGGCAAAAACGGCGAGGGCAAATCCACCCTTGTAAAGTGCATCATGGGCGAGATACCCTTCACCGGCTCACTCAAGATAGGCCATAATGTGAAGATAGGCTACTTCGCTCAAAACCAGGCGCAGCTCATGGACGAGGACCTCACCGTCTTTGACACCATTGACCGCGTAGCTGTGGGCGACATTCGCCTCAAGATACGCGATATATTGGGAGCTTTCATGTTTGGAGGCGAAGCGTCTGATAAGAAGGTGAAGGTGCTCTCCGGCGGAGAGAAGACACGCCTGGCCATGATTAAGCTATTGCTTGAGCCGGTCAATCTGCTTATCCTCGATGAGCCTACCAACCACCTCGACATGGCCACCAAGGATATCCTCAAGCAGGCGATTAAGGATTTCAACGGCACGGTGATTGTCGTCAGCCACGACCGCGAGTTTCTTGACGGCCTCGTGGAGAAGGTATATGAATTTGGCGGCGGCAAGGTCCGAGAGTGTCTGGGAGGTATTTACGAGTTCCTCGAGAAGAAGCGTATTGCCTCGCTCGCCGAGCTGGAGCGCTCGCAGCAGCCGAGCACCCCGGCGGCAAAGGCGGCGTCAAAAAGTGTGGAGAAAGCGCCTGCCGAGACGCCGGCGGCGCCGGTCAATCACGGCAAGCTCTCATATGCCGAGCAGCGCGAGCGCGACAAGGCCGTCAAGCGCGCGCAAAAGAAGGTGGCCGAGGCCGAGGCCGAGGTGGCCAAGCGCGAGGCCGCCCTTGCGGCTATCGAGGCCGACATTGCTGCCGGCAACACCCCGCCGGATATATACGACCGCCACGCCCAAGCCACTAAAGACCTGGAGAACGCTATGAGCGTGTGGGAGCTCGCCTCAATGGAGGCCGATGACCTCGCCGCACGCTATGCCAAGAAGTAATTTTCGGGGGGCTATCACACCGGGATGGCAAGGATTGACACATCGGCCTGAAACAGCAGCTTGTGAGCCAATCCTGGATTGAAGATGCGTGAGAACACATTTTTCTTGCGATTAGGCACCACGATTAGAGAGTAGTGGTGCTCGCTGTTGAGTCGCCGCAGCTCTTCAATGGCGTCATTCGGCGCTATGGGCACGGTCTCAAATTCGTAGTCTCTGAAGTTGCGGCTGCAGTAGTCGGCGAGCGCCATGGCGGCGCTGTCAGTGTCGCGCTCAGTGGAGAAGCGGCGTCGCTGTGTGATGTTGACTATTGTCACCTTTGATGCAGACTCAGGAAACAGGCGATGCAGGGTGTCAATAGCGAGCATATCGCTTTGGTCCAGATTGCTGAAGAAGAGTATTTGCTGTGGTGTACCGGCGACAGCGGCATCGGCCGTCTCGGGCACGGTTAGCACGGAGAACCTACATTCGTCGAGCACCTCGGCCGTGACAGAGCCTATGAGGTCGCGCTCTTTGCGGGCCCATGAGCGCGTGGCCATCACCACTAAGAATGGCGGGTCGCTCTTGGCATACTCCACGATGGCGTCTTCGGGCACTCCCTCCACTATCTTGAAAGAGTATTGCACGGCGGGTATCAGTCCGGCTTTGATGTCGCTCTTGATGCGGTTGTTGAGCGCCTCCATGTTTTTGTTGATGTCGCCGATGATTTGATTTACAGACACGTCATTGATGTCGTAAGTCAGATTGTTGGTCAGCTGCAAGTTGGCTGTGATGTGCGGCGCCAGGTAAGAGTGCAGCAAGACTATTGACTGCTTGTGGCGCTTGGCGATCCTGAAGCCGCTAACGACGGCCTTGTATGACAGCTCGCTGAAGTCAACGGGCACCAGCACGCTGTGCTTTCGCTCGGCCATGCTCTCGCCGGCTGTGGGCATGAAGATGTCGGCGTTCTCTATGATGCGCAGCGCCAGAGGCAGGTCTTTTTCATCGATGCGCAGGCGCACTCCTGACGACACTTCGGGCTGCTGTAGGTTGACGTTCTGGAGCGTCACGGCAATGCCTTCCCTTTCGAGCAGCGCTTTGACTGGCAATGCTTTTTCGTAAGTGTGGATAGCAACAGTTATTAGACGAGACATAGGCTGAATAGAGAGTGGTGTGGATAGGAAATGTTGTAAGTGGTGGGTGTCGTATTATCAATACTGCGCCGCGAAGGCGCTGAGTCTTAATCTTAGGTGTGGAGGAGGCGTTGCCTCCCCGCTGATGCTTTTTGACGTGGCGGAACCGTCAGAATAAACTGCAAAAGGCTTTCAAGCTGTGAGCTGCATGGAGGCGAAGCCCATCACTTGAAAACCTTTTGTGTGTCGATTGGTGCAAGTAGGGGGCTGCGATTATTCCTTCTCTTGCTCTTGTAAGATTTCAACGGCCATATCGTAGATGGTAGAGTCATCGAGGACTACAATACCGCCATCGGGACCCGGCTCAATGTGCACACCACAGTTCTTGCCGAAGTCATAGTTGCTACCACCGAAATAGTTGCGCACAGTCTGAACTGTGGTGTTGAGTTTGTCTGCGATTTGGTGCATCGAGCCATCGGGCAAGCTGTCTTTGAGGCGACGCAGCTCGTTGAATGTGATAGTTTTAGTCATGATGGTATATCAGTTTTGAGTTAAACGATTTTGTTGGGTTTATATTCGCGTCACTAAATTATAACTAAAAAACCAAATGAGCAAACATTTTTGCAAAAAAATTAAATGTTTTGCAGCATATAGAGCAAAAACGGGGCAAAATAGGCCTTAATGCATCATCAGATGACGTTTTTCGGGGGGCAATTTCGATAGCCGCGGGTGGTGGCGGGGTGGGGAGGGTGTCAAATCTTTTCGACATCGGTGGCTCGTACCCACGCGCGTGTCGAATTGTTGATTTTCACGTCATACCACATCGGCGACTCCGGGTCATCGGGCGTAGCGATGGAGTCCACGATGATGATTTTAGTGCCCTCATGGATGGGCACCACCTTCTCGTTGGCTTTAGCGGCACGCGGCACCGAGTTGAGCATGGTGGTAGGCACTATCACCACGGCCTCGTCAGTGCGGCTGATTGCGGAGGCGCTGTCGTATGCCACGACAGCCACATACACCGTGATTACGAGCATGGCGATGCCGCCGAAGAAGCCCACCTTGCGCAGCGTCACGTTGCCGGCAAAGATGTACAGCGCCACGGCACCCAAGAGCAGCATAAAGGCAATGATGGCGAGGCATGCCCAGCTGTCAGGCGAGGTGAATCGCACTATGCTGCGGTGCAGCAGTGTCAGATATGACGTGTCGTCTTCGGGCTTGTCTTGGATGCGCTCGTTGACAAATTCGAGGTTGACGCGGGCATCCTCGTTGGAGGGGTCTATGCGCAGTGCACGCTCATAGTTGATTACGGCGTGACCCAAGTCGTTGGCGCGATAGTAAGCGTTGGCCAGGTTGTAATATGTGGTGGCGGTGCGTCCCTCACGGCTCAGTGATTGCGTGTAGAGCGCCACGGCGTCGCTATATCGTTCGTGGCTATATGCCGAGTCAGCCTGCTGAGCCAGTGTGGCGCCATTAGCGCTGAAGGCTATCAGCATCAGGGCTATGTATGTGATTATAGTTTTCATATCAGGGTGGTGGAGTGGTTAGAGGGCGATTAACCTTTGCGCTTGATTGAGTCCTCAATGTTTTTGATAGTGGCTACAGCCTTGCCGTAGATGTCGGCTACTTGCTGGTCAGAGTGCGCTGGCGTGAAGCGTGCCATTTCACATTCGTCGAGGATGGCGATGGCCTGCTCTATGGTGGCTTGGTCAACGTTGCGTCGGGTGAGCTCACTCGTGATGTTGTCGCGTATCAGTTGCGAGGGAGCGATGCTGAGTTTGTCGCCGATGTAGCCTTTGATAGCAGCTGCGAGAGCCTCGTAGAATTTGTCGTTGTCATGGGCGGCCATGTGTCGGTGGGCTGCCTTGAGGCGTTTTGTGGCTTCGCGGTTGGCGCGCGCGAGACGTTTGCCCTGCACATCGGCATTGAATTTCACGTGGCGACGATAAGCTATGACAGCCACAATCAGGGCGATTGTAGCCAAGGCCCACAGCAGCCAATACCAGGCGGCGAAGAAGATGCGCGATGTGTCATCGCCGACGCTGTCGGGCGAGGGCTTGATGTGGCGTATGTCAGTCATAGAGGTGTCAATAGCCTTTTGCTCGGTGACGACTGATGTGTTAGCGCCCTTAGCCACATTGATGTTGTAAGCATCGGTCTGCAAGGTGACATATTGGCGTGTCTCGGGATTGAAATACACAAAAGGCTCGGCGGGGATGGTAAACTTGCCTACCTCTTGCGGCACTATGGTGTAGTCCACGCGGTATGTGCCGGAGGCTGTGCTGCCCGTGCAGTTGGCGTTGATATCGGTCTTGGGCGTGTACTTGTCGATGCACGAAGGGAAAGCGATATTCGGCTCTTTGAGGTATTTGATGTTGCCCGAGCCTTTTACTATATATGAGTAAGTGGCGGCTTCGTTGGTGCGCAGCTGCTCGGGCGTGAGCTGAGTCTCCACGGTGAATTTGCCCACGGCGCCGTTGAAACCGGCGGGCGCCGGCTGAGGCAGTGGCTCTACGCGGAGCGTCACGGCATTGCTGCTGGTGGTCATCTTGCGCTCGATAGGCTTGGCTGTGCGGAAGAAGCCCATATTCACCGTCTCATACTGCACATACGTCACATCATATTTGCCGGAGTTGACCGTCAGTGTGCCGCTCTTTTGAGGGAAGAGCAAGCAACGCTTGAGCACTGCCGTGTGATAGTTTTGGCCGTTATAGTTCTCGAGTTGGGTCTCGAAGCTCACTGGCAGCTCCTCAGACAGGAAGCCCTCAAATGCGGGCTGTGTGGTGACCAGGAATGATGATATATCATATTTGGTATATACCTTGATGGTGGCGATTACCGCTTCTTGCTCATAGACGTGTGATTTAGAGAATGACACCCTCACAAACAGGTCGTTGGGCGAGATTTTGCCGGGCGTCTGTGTGGTATAGTCGTCGGCCTGGACCGATGGGGCGGCGGGCTGACCGTGACCGCCTGCTGAAGCCTTGTCGGCGGGCAGAATTTGGAACGATGCCGTGCCGGATGTCAGCTTCTTGCCGCCGCAGTTTACGCTGAGCGCCGGCACTTTCACCGTGCCGGGCGTGTCGGCAGTGTAAATAAAGGTGAAATCTACTGATGAGCTTTGCGACACCTGGCCGTTGATGATTTGAGTGCTCGACATCGTGGATACCGATGGCCCATAGCGCAGCGTGCATCCCTCGAGCGTGGGAGCGCTCGGCGGGTTTGCCTCGCCATTGCTCAGGCGATAAGTAATCTGAAATCTTCGGCCTTGCACCACATTTTGTGGCTGTATTAGCTTGAACGTGGCTTCGGCGTGGGCTATGCCTACAGCGATTACCGCTGTGACGAGAGCTAATATGTAGCGGAGTCTTAACATGAACTGATGTTGATAATTGACTGCTGTAATTCTTTATAATTGAGAGTGAGGGCTGGTGATGAGGACGGCGGCGTCACCAAGGCTTGTCGGTAGTAGGGCGTCCGGCGGGCATTTCCTGCTCTTTGACCTTGCGGCGTGTGGCGTTCTCTTTGTTCTGCATCGTTTGCAGTATCTGGTCAGCATTGTCAGTCATTTTGGGCTGTTGCTGTTGCTGCTGTTGCTGCTGTTGCTGTTGTTGTTGCTGCTGTTGTTGCTGTTGCTGTTGCTGTTGCTGCTGCTGTTGGTCTTGGTTTTGTTGCTGTTGTTGCTGCTGGTCTTGGTTTTGCTCTTGTTCTTTGAGTTTTTCTTGGGCTATGCGCAGGTTTTGGCGCGTCTTGTGGTCGTTGGGACGTTTGCGCAGCGAGCCTTTGTACATAGCAACACTGCCCTTGAAATTGCTGTCGTTGAAGAACATATTGCCCAGATTGTAGTATGCCTTTGCTGTCAATGATGCATCGCGGTCAGTGGCAATGATGTCAGAGAAGAGCGTTTCCGCAGTCTTACGCGGGTCGTTTTTTTTGCCTTTGTTGTCATCGGAGGCGAGTTGGAGCAGAGTCACGGCCTTGTTGAATGTGGCGATGTCGCACGCGGGGTTCACGGCGAGGGCGTGCTCGTAGCATTGCAGAGCCTCGTGATATTTGCCGTTGTTGTATAGCTCGTTGCCCTCTCTGATATAGTTGCGCTCTATCTTGGAGGACGGCACTTCGGCAGATGCCGCCATCGCGGTCACCGCCATAAGTATTATCATTGAGAGAAGTCTTTTCATGCTCATTTGCTGAAGAAGTTGATATTTTGTAGCCAGCTAATCTTGCGCTCTACTATGATGATGTCAATGATGAGCAATATCAGCGCAATCCACGCAAATACGGGGAATTGCTCGGCGCCGGCGGTGTAGTTGATGCGAGCGAATTCAGATTTCTGCAGAGTGTTGAGCTGGTCTTGCAGGCTTGAGAGCGCCGATGATGCTGCGCCGTTGACATATATGCCTTTTCCGGCTTTGGCTATCTGCTGGGCGAGCGCTTCGTTGAGTGTGGTGGTCACGAGGGCTCCTGAGGCATCGCGCATATATTCGCCGGGCTTGCCATACACCGGTATAGGCGCACCCTTAGCAGATCCGAGGCCGATGACGTTGATTTGGATGCCGTTTTCGGCGGCGAGTTTGGCGGTCTCTACGGCTTCGCCCTCGTGGTCTTCAGAGTCGGTAATCAGGATTATGGCCTTGTGGACCTTGTCATCAGAGGAGAAGGCGTTCATTGACATCTTCAGCGCCTCGGCTATTGATGTGCCTTGCGCGGTAATCATTGCGGGCGACAGCTCGCTCAGATACATCTTGGCTGAATAAAAGTCAGTGGTCAGCGGCAGCTGTGTCTTGGCTTCGCCGGCAAAAACTATGAGTCCCACTTTGTCGTCGCTGAGCTTGTCAATGAGCTTTTCGAGCAGCAGGCGTGCTCGGTCGAGGCGCGATGTGCCTCCCGGGTCATCATTTCCGGAGGCGAGCATGGAGTTGGAGACGTCAAAGGCTACCATTATCTCGATGCCGGCCGTGGTGGTCTCTTGCTTGGCCTCGCCGGCGCGCGGGCGGGCTATCACTATGATGATGGCGGCGAGCGCCAGCAGCTGTACGGTGATTTTGATTGCGGGCTTATAGCGCGACACTTCGGGCATGAGGTGTGATATCACCTCGGCCTTGCCGAAGCGGCGCAGCTTGCGGCGCCGTGCTGCCCGAGCCATAAGGTATAGGCCGAAGAATGCCGGCACGGCGAGCAGCATATATAGTAGTATGGGGTGAGCAAAGTCAAACATATCGATATCGAGTGGCGTTTGTATGATGATGCTTTGATATAGTAATTGTTATGGTATCTGACGCACTATGGCGTATCGCAGCAGTAATTCCAGGGCAAACAGGCCTAAAGCCAGCCAGGCCCATAGGGCGTAGTCATCTTCGGTGTGCGAGAAATGTCGCACGTCCATCTGCGTCTTTTCGAGGGCATCGATTTCGGCAAAGATAGCTTCGAGTGTCTTATTGTCGGTGGCTCTGAAGTATTTGCCGCCGGTGTTGGAGGCTATGGTCTTGAGGGTGGCCTCATCGATGACTACTGGCTGGGGCACAAACTCTATCTTGCCAAACATATTGCGAGTGGGGTAGGGCGCGTTGCCGTTGGTGCCCACGCCGATGGTGTATATGCGTACCCCTAACTCTTTGGCTACCTCGGATGCTGTCACGGGAGCCACCACGCCGGTGTTGTTGGAGCCATCGGTGAGCAAGATGATGCTTTTGCTTTTCGCTTTTCCCTCTTTGAGGCGGTTGAGCGAGGTGGCGATGCCGTCGCCTATGGCGGTGCCGTCTTCAAGCATTTCCATGTGAATGCCCTCAATGTAGTTGAGGAGCAAGGCTCTATCCACTGTCATCGGCACTCCGGTGAGGCTCTCGCCGGCAAATATCACCAGGCCTATATTGTCAGACTCTCGCCCTTGGATAAACTTGGCGGCCACGCTCTTGGCGGCGCCCATACGGTCAGGTTTGAAATCGCGTGCCAGCATACTCGACGACACGTCAATGGCCAGCACTATGTCGGTGCCTTCGGTGGATGTGGTGCGCCAATTATCCTTGAGCTGCGGTCGCGCGAGTATCACTATCAGGCAGCCTATAGTGGCGAGCCGCAGGCCGAAGAGCACATGGCGCATATATTGCCTCCAGGTGCGGGGCATGTGGGCAAACGCCGACGCCGACGAGATGCCGAGCGAGGGGTGCGATGTGCGCTGCCTGATGATGTAGTGCGCTATCAGCGGCACAAACAATATGAATAGATATAAATAATATGGGTGTGCGAATTGCATATTCTCTCCTTATGCTTTTTCGGTTGCTTTATCGTTAGTTTTATTGCCGGCGGCGTTTTTGGCGGCATTTGTGTCGGCCTCGCCTTCTTGCGGCTCGGCGGGCTTGGTGTCTTCAACAAACTGAGCTGCCGAGTTGAAGGCCTTGATGTTGTCGTCGGGCAGCGGCCTTACCTTGGCAAACTTCACAAAGTCGGCTATCTCGAGTATTTGCTTCATCTGCTCGGCCGTCATGCGTGTCTCCTCGTTGCTGCGCAGCGATGCGAGTATCTGAGTAGATGACATCTCTAAGGCATTGATGGCAAAGCGTCCCTCGAGGTATTGTCTGAGGATGTCAGTGAGCTGGGTGTAGTACTCTTTCTCGTGGCCGTTTTCAGCCAATTTGCGTTCTCTCAGCTCGTTGAGGCGCCTGATGGCAAGCTCGTATGGCGGCACGGGTCGCTGTTTGTGCACAATGATGGTGCCGTTTTTGCGGTATAGCAGCAGAAGCACTACGGCGATGCCTGCCACGGCGATGCCCAGCAGCACCCATAGCCACCAATCGGGTATCCAATCATACCAGCGATAGTTGGCATCGACCACGCTCTCAAGGGGGTTGATGGTGGTGAGCGAGTCAAGATCTACGGGCAGCACCTTGATGGTGAGCGCGTTGGTAGCAAAGGTGTCGCTGCCGTTGATATACTCAAACGGCGGCAGGGTGAGCACACCGGGGTCAAAGGCCTGCACCAGCATGTTGTAGCTGATGGTAGAGACGCCGTCAGTGGTAGTGGTGTCGGCGTTAACCTCTATGACATCAACCGATAGAGTGTCGCATTTGATAAAATCGCCGCCTTTTGGGAGCGCGGTGAAGTAGCCTTTGCCGCTGCGGTCGGTGACCTCAAGGCGGAGCATGGTCTGCGCGCCTTGCTCCATGACCGTGGAGTCAATGGCTGCTTTCAGTGTCACCGGCGCCGCTTGCGCTGTTGCGGAGGCGGCGATGGCGACAGTCAGTATGTGGAGTATTTTATATAGCCGTGTCATGGTGCTATTTCTTGTCGTTGATTGGTAACACTGAGCATTAGCGCGTGCCGCGATTTTTGAAAAGTCCCATCAGCGCTTTGACATAGTCCTCGTCGGTGGCCACGCTCACATGATCTACATGTGCATATCGGAGCGCCTCAGACATCTGCTGTTGGCGGTCATACCACCACTTGTCGTAAGCTTTGCGCACGCGCTTTGACGAGGTGTCAATCCACCTGATGCTGCCGGTCTCGAGGTCTTTGACCTTGAGCAATCCCACGTCAGGCATCTTTTCGTCGCGGCGGTCATAGACCTGCAGCGCCATCACATCGTGCTTGTTGCGGGCTATCGATAGGGGCTTGCGGTAGTCATCTTCGGCGATAAAGTCTGATATCAGGAACATGGTGCAGCGCTTCTTCAGAGCGTCGGTAAAGTATCTTACGGCGCCACCGATGTCGGTGCCTCGATTTTCCGGCTCAAAGTCAAGCAGCTCGCGTATGATGCACAGGATATGCTTCTTGCCCTTCTTGGGTGGGATAAACTTCTCTATCTTGTCAGAGAAGAATACGGCGCCTATCTTGTCGTTGTTCTGTATGGCCGAGAAGGCAATGGTAGCTGAGATTTCGGCTATCATATCACGCTTCTCAGTGCCTGCGGCGCCGAATTCACGGCTTCCCGACACATCTACCAGCAGCATCACCGTGAGCTCGCGCTCTTCCTCATACACTTTGACATACGGGCGATTATGGCGGGCGGTCACGTTCCAGTCGATATCGCGTATGTCATCGCCGTATTGGTATTCGCGCACCTCCGAAAACATCATACCCCTGCCCTTGAAGGCGGAGTGATATTCGCCGGCAAAAATGTTCTGCGATAAGCCTCGAGACTTTATCTCGATTTTGCGAACTTTCTTTAAAAGCTCATTAGCATCCAAAACGTTAACAATCAAATTAAGGTTGTACAATGGCGATTACTATCACACACATGCAGGTGGCGTTGCGGCCGTCTCGGCCGATGCCGGCAGCGACTGCCCTGCATCTGTGGCCTCAGTGGCGGCGCTGCCTCTCCTGCACTTCCTTGTCAAGGCACCTGTACCTTGTCAAGGATTTCGGTGATGATTTCGTCGGTGCTGATATTGTTGGCTTCGGCCTCGTATGTCACGCCGATGCGGTGGCGCAGCACATCGTGAGCCACGGCGATGACGTCCTCGGGAATGACGAAGCCGCGCTGGTGCAGGAAGGCGTAAGCGCGCGCGGCGCGTGCCAGGCTGATTGATGCACGCGGCGATGCACCGAAGGCGATGATGCTGGTCAGGTCGTTGAGACCATAGTCGGCCGGGAAACGTGTTGCAAACACCAGGTCCACGATGTAGCGCTCTATCTTCTCGTCAACATAGATTTGCTCCACTACCTTTTGAGCCTCGATAATCTCTTGCGGCTTGAGCAGAGCCTCTACGCGGCGCTTCTCGTTGGATATGTTTTGGCGGATAATCACTTTCTCCTCGTCTTTGCTCGGGTAGCCGATGACCACCTTCATCAGGAAACGGTCAACTTGGGCTTCGGGCAGCGGATATGTGCCTTCTTGCTCGATGGGGTTTTGAGTGGCCATCACCAGGAACGGCTCGTCGAGGCCGAAGGTGTTGTCGCCGATGGTCACCTGGCGCTCCTGCATCGCTTCGAGCAGGGCGCTCTGCACCTTTGCCGGAGCGCGGTTGATTTCATCAGCGAGGACGAAGTTTGCAAATACCGGGCCCTTCTTTACCTCGAAGGTCTCGCGCTTGACGCTATACACCATGGTTCCCACCACGTCGGCAGGCAGCAAGTCAGGCGTAAACTGTATGCGGCTGTAACGGGCATCGATAAGCTGAGCCAAGGTCTTTATGGCCAGTGTCTTTGCCAAGCCGGGGACGCCCTCTAACAGTATGTGGCCGTCGGCCAAAAGGGCTATGATAAGAGATTCTACAAGGTGTTTCTGACCCACGATGGTCTGGTCCATGCCGTGGGTGATGAGGTTGATAAAGTCGCTCTTGCTTGCAACCAAGGCGTTAAGCTCGCGTATGTTTACTGTGTCGCTCATAAAAGTATTTAATTGCGTTGTGTTGTGAGTTCGTATTTGATAGTAATAGAGGCACTTTGCCCTTTCTGCTAAATGTTGGGCAAAATTACAACAACGCTCACAAAGTGCTGATAGATTAGTGTTAATTTAATCTATTAAGTATTTAGCTTATATAATCTTTAATGATTTTTAAGAGCGAAAAACACACCT
>JAEDNZ010000018.1 GCA_016302215.1 Muribaculaceae bacterium | reverse complement strand
CGGGCAATAAATGGGGTGAAGTTGCGTTAATGGATATAGGCGGGGTGTGCTCTGCCTCTGTTGCAACGATTATTGATGATGAACAACATATTGTCACTAAATATATCTAAAGTGCTGAGCCTGATGGTGTTGGCGGTGCTGCTGAGCGCCACTGACGCTGCGGCGTTAAGTCTCGAGCAGTATGCCGCCACGTCGCGGCTGGCCTCGGGGCAGTGGGTTAAAATCAGTGTGCCATCGACGGGTATGTATTGTATCCCTACGGCTGCGTTGCGCGAATATGGCTTCAGTGATGTGACTAAGGTGCGTGTCTATGGCTATGGCGGAAGGCGTATTGACGATGAGCTCACGGCCGACAGCTATGCTGATGACCTGCCTATGGTGCAGAGCGAGCTTACTGACAAGGGCTTGGTGTTTTACGGCGTAGGGGCTGACACGCGGGTGCTCAACGACAGCTACTATTTCCATAATGAAAACAGCATCTACACCACCGTGGGGTATTATTTCTTGGGCGAGAGTGCAGACCCTGCACCGGGCTTCGAGACCACGGGCTCGGCTCAGGCCAGCGATGCCACCGATGTGGTGATAGATTGTGTGCACCATGAGCTGGACCAGGTGTCTCCGGGTGAGTCGGGTGCGCTGCTTGTGGGCGAGGATTTTAAGTACACGCCCACACGCACGTTTGACTTTGACCTGCCGTCGCGCAGTGATGGCGGCCGTGTGTGGCTGGAGTGCTCCTTCGTGGCCAAGACTTATAATACATCATCAAGCATATCGTTTACAGCTAATGGCGCTGCGGTGGCGAGCACCACGTCAGACCGCATCGGCGTCACCAATTCGTCGTCATACTACCACGGGGTGGAGACGGTGACTCGCCATGAGCTTAAGGACATCAGCGGCGAGCGCCTGCAGGTGGGCATCACCCATAAGGCCTCGACCACGGTGTATGGTGCGTGGCTCAACTACCTGACTATCAGCTATGAGCGTAAGTTGCAGCTGCCACAGGCGGGCTATCTGACGTTTACGTCCTATAATGCCGGTCTGCGGCTGGGTGGCGTCACGGGCGGCGACCTGCGCGTATGGGACGTGACTGACCCCTCGGCCATAGAGCGTATTGATGTGGGTACAGCGAGCGGCACGGCGGTGTGGACGTCGTCATATGGTAATGTGCGGCGCGATTATGCGGCATGGACGCTCTCGGCAGCGATGCCTGCGCCCTCGTTTGTCAAAAAAATAAGCAACCAAAATCTCCACGCCACGGGCGCTGCCGATATGGTCATCATCACACTCGCCGATTGGAGTAGCCAGGCCGAGCGCGTGGCCAATCTGCATCGCGATGAGGGCCTCACGGTGGTAGTTGCCGATGCCGAGGCGATATACAATGAATTTGCATCAGGCTGCGCCGATGTCAGCGCTTTGCGCAAGTACCTCAAGATGGTGTATGACCGTGGCGCTGCCGAGGGCAAGCCACTGCGTTATGCACTGCTGATGGGACGCGCCACCTATGACAACTGCTGCCTCACCGCGGGCCAGCAAGCGCTCTCTATCCGGACGCTGCCCTCGTGGCTTCCGCGCACCTCGCGCGCCGGCTTGAGCGACAACGACGGCTATGCCACCGATGATTTTATAGCTATGCTCGGTGACGACTCCGGCAGCAACCTCTCGCTGGACGACCTGACGATAGCCGTGGGGCGCATACCTTGCACCTCTGAGGCCGATGCACGCAGCATAGTGGATAAGCTATATCAATACTGCAACAAGTCAAAGCGCACGTCGTGGAAAAATCGTGTGCTCCTGCTTGCCGACGACGAGGACCAGGGCGTGCATATGGAGCAGACCGAGGCCATGTGGCAAGCTATGGTTGACACTCCGGGTCAGCAATATCTCTTTAATAAGGTGTATATGGACGCCTACGAGAAGTCAGGCGGTCAATATCCCGGCGCGCGCACCGATATGTTTGATGCCCTTGACGAGGGCGTGGTGTGGTGGCACTATTCGGGCCATGCCTCCAATCATGGGTGGAGCCACGAGCAGCAGCTCACGTTCAGCGATATCAACAGCCTCTACCTGAGCAAGGTGCCGTTTGTGCTCGCTGCCACTTGCGACTTCCTCCGATGGGACTCAACGACTGAGAGCGGCGGCGAAATCTTGTACAAGGAGCGCTATGGCGGCACTATAGGCATGATTAGCGCCACCAGGCCGGTGTTTATCTCAGACAATGGAATGTTTGTCGAGGCCTTCGGCCGGCAATTCTTGCAGCGTGATGCCGAGGGCCACCTGCCCACGGCGGGCGAGGCTTACCGGCGCGCCAAAAATGATATCCGCGACTCACGCGGCAACCATATTGCCAATAGCAACAGGCTGCGCTTTGTGTTTATGGGCGACCCGGCTATGCGACTGGCCACGCCAGACAATGTCATCACGCTTGACGAGATAGATGGCGAGGCCGTCACCCTTGACAATCAGGTGACGCTTGCGGCGCGCCAGCATGCCGTGCTTAGCGGCAGCGTTACCGATGCTGCCGGCAATGTGCTGAGCGACTTCAACGGCACTATTCTTGCCGACCTCTACGATGCCGAGACGTCAGTCACCACCCATGGCAACGGCAACGGCAAGCAGGTGATTTACGACACCCAGGGCAGCAAGCTCTACACCGGCGCCGGCGTGGTGAAAAACGGCCACTACACGCTCACGGTGGATATGCCCTCGCAGGTGGCTGACAACTTCCGCCCCGCCACGCTGTCAATGTATGCTTACTCTGATGGCGATACGGCGGTCGAGGCCGTAGGCGTCAGCCGCGATTTCTATGTATATGGCTATGACGAAGATGCCGTCACTGACACCACGCCTCCGGTGATTGACACTATAGTTATGAACCACGAGTCGTTTACCGACGGCTCTACGGTCAACACCACACCAATGCTCATCGCGCACGTCAGTGACGATGTGGCACTCAATCTCTCCACCGCCGGCCTGGGCCACATCATGACAATCACCCTTGATGATGACATAGTGCTCACCGATGTGCTCAATTTTTACACACCTGAGAGCGACGGCACGCCGGCCGGTAGCATCAACTACCAGTTTGACGAGCTTACCGAGGGCAGCCACACGGCGCGGTTGCGCGTGTTTGACACCTCGGGCAATGCGACAACGGCTACAGTTACGTTCTTTGCACAGCAGGGTCTTGCGCCCAAAATCTACGATGTATATACCGATGCCAACCCCGCCACGACGGAGGCTAATTTCTACCTGAGCCATGACCAGCCCGATGGAATCGTCACGGTTACCATCTCGGTGTATAACCTTATGGGCAAGCCGGTATGGACACAGTCGCAGACCGGTATGAGCGATATGTTCACGTCAGTGCCCGTCACATGGGATTTGACTGACGAGGTGGGTAGGCGAGTGCGCCGAGGCATCTACGTATATCGGGCCACCATCACCACCGACAACGTTAGCTACGAGACGGCGTCGCGGCGTCTCGCCGTGACGGGTCATTGATTTTCGGTGTCGCGGCGCACCGATAGGGGCGTTGGCGTGCGTGTAAATCGAAATGTAAATGGGCCGATTGTGTGGTTTTTTGACGTCAACTCTTTCGTTTTTTGATATGTTTTGCTAAATTTGTGGCTGAAAGGCTTGCTGCTCGACCGGAGCGCAGCCTTATGGATATGTCATAAACCAACAAAACATATAAAATGATAGAATTTAATATCGTAAAGCGAGAGGCCGATGCCATTGTAGCCGACTTGGGCGGCGAGCTGGATACCGCCGCCGCCCAGACCTTTGCCTCGTACTTGGAAGCGTTCAGCGACGACGACGTCAAGAAGCAAATCACCATCAACTTTGAGCGACTCGAGTATATATCTTCGGCCGGCATGCGCATCTTGCTGGTGCTTGCCAAACGCGCCGGCGCCAATGGGCGCAAGGTTAATCTCAGCGGCATGAGCGAAGACGTCAAGCAGATATTCCAGCTCACGGGTTTTGACAATATGTTTGCCATACAGCAGTAGCAGGGCTTAATTAGCCGGCAGTTACTGCTGCTTTTTTTATCACATTCCTTTACTTAGATAGAGAGTTATGCATACTCCATTGACCCAAACACAGCTCGGGATATATGCAGCGAGCATAAATGCCGAAGATAGCGGCAACTATAATATAGATATGCTGTATAGGCTTGATGCCGATGTAGATGTAGCGCGGCTGGCGGCGGCCGTTGATGCCGTGGTGGCCGCTCACCCATATATCAAGTCGCGTCTCACTACCGACGATGGCGGCAATCCGGTGTTTGACACTCGCGCCGATGAGGTGTTTCACACCGCCGTCATTGATGTAGAAGATATTGACGATGTGCGGCCAACGTTGGCCGCCGATTACGACCTCCTCGGCGGCGAGCGCCTTTTCAGGATAGCTATCTATCGCACACCGGCGGGCGCGTACCTGTATGCAGACTTTCACCACATCATCTTTGATGGCATGTCGTTTGTCACATTTACCACGGAAGTTAGCCGCACTTATGACGGCGGACAGCCTGCGGGCGAGGCGGTGACGGGCGAGGAGATAGCCGCAGCCGAGATGGCCGAGCGCAGCAGCGCGGCTTATGATGAAGCCAAGCGGTGGTACACCGCAGAGTATGCCGAGGCAGCGGAAATCGATTCGATGCCGTTGGGCGATGTGTATGATGGCGGCTCGGCGCAGTATGCCGATATTCATCTGCCGCTGAGTCTTGACAAGGCCGCGATAGAGCGCTTCTGCGGTGCGGCGCCGTGCAAGGAGAGCACGCTGCTGACGGCGGCTTTCGGCTACACGCTCGCCGTGTATGCCGGCAGTGATAATGCACTGTTTGCCACGATATACCATGGACGTCCGGATAGGCTGACGCGAGCTACCTTCAATATGATGGTCAAGACACTCCCCGTCTATCACGACTATAGCAAGACGCCGAGCGTGGCCGAGCTGCTCAGCCACGCCGAGGAGCAGATGGCCGGGGCACGGCGTCACAGCTGCTACTCCTATGGCGAGGTGTGCAGCGATTTGGGCTTTGCGCCGGAGGTGAGCTTTGCATATCAAGGCACGCTCAACACCTTCAGCCTCAAGCTCGGCGGCAAGGAGCAGACGTCCGAATATCTGTACAAGCACCACCCGGGATTGCAGCTGAGCGTGCGCTTGGTGGCCGAGGAAGGCGGCACATATACCGCCCGCGTTGATTACCCGACGCATCGCTACAGCGAGAGCCTTATCCGCGGGCTGTTTGACACCTACTGCAATGTGGTCAAAGGTATGTGTGAACATGCCCTTCTGAGCGATATAGCGGTATGCAACGCCTGTCAGATAGCAACGCTCGACACCTTCAACGAGCCTCGCGCGCTCAGTGACGACGAGCGCTCCCAAACCGTTGTCGGCTGCTTTGAAGAGGCTGCTCGCCGCCATCCCGACAATATAGCCGCCGTATATGGCGACAAGCGATACAGCTACGCCGAACTTGATGCTCTCACTGACAGCGTAGCCGCCGTCATCTACGACAAAATCAAAGATAGCGATGCCGCCGAGCCGGTGGTGAGCATCTTGATACCGCGCAATGAGTATATGTTCATCTTGCCGTTGGCGGCAATGAAGGCAGGGTGTGCTTACCAGCCCCTTGACCCGGCATATCCACGCGAGCGCCTCAACTTTATGGTCAATGATGCCTCAGCGTCGTTGCTGATTGTGGCAGATGAGTATGCAGATGTGATAGACCAATATGCGGGGCCTGTGGTGCAGACGTCGGAGATAGCTACGTATGAAGCGCCGGCCAAGCCTGCCACGCCTGTGAAGGCATCATCGCTGATGATATTGCTATACACGTCAGGCTCCACCGGCGTGCCCAAGGGGGTGATGCTGGAGCATGGCAATGTTATGGCTTATGTGCGGTGGTATCAGCACAACTACGGCATGACGGCCGAGAGCGTGTGTGCCGCCTACGCCTCATTTGGCTTTGATGCCAACATGATGGATATGTATGCACCGCTGACGCTCGGCGCCACGCTGTGCATCATACCGGAAGACATACGTCTTGACCTTGCCGCCTTGCAGGATTTTATGAATGACAATAGAGTGACCATCGCGTTTATGACCACGCAGGTGGCACAGCAGTTTGCCCTCAATGCCGAGGTATGCCCCACGTTGCAGCACCTGAGCATGGGCGGCGAGAAGATGATGGCCCTCAATCCGCGCGCAGATTTTGCGCTGCACAACCTGTATGGGCCCACGGAGTGCAGTGTGGCAGTGACGCATTTCCTTGTGGATAAATATGAGCCCAATATACCTATCGGTAGGCCTACGGAGACCACCACGCTGCACATTGTGGATAAGCAGTGTCGGCGAGTGCCGGTGGGGGCAGCCGGCGAGCTGTGGGTGAGCGGCGCGCAGGTGGGCCGCGGCTATCTCAACCGCCCCGACAAGACTGCCGAGTCCTTTGTAGAGCACGGCGGACGCCGGTGGTATCGCACCGGCGACATTGTGCGTTATCGTCAGAGCGGCGACATCGAGTTTGTGGGCCGTAAAGACGGCCAAGTCAAGATACGCGGCTTCCGCATCGAGCTGAAAGAGGTAGAGGCGGTGATACGCGAGTACCCCAGCGTCAAAGATGTCACGGTGCAGGCTTTTGATGACAACAACGGCGGCAAATACATCGCCGCGTATGTGGTGTCAGACGCTAATCCCTTCGATGTAGAGGCACTTAATGCCTACATTCTTGAGCAAAAGCCGCCATATATGGTGCCGGCAGTGACGATGCAAATAGATGCCATACCGCTCAATGTCAACCAAAAGGTGGATAAGAAGGCGTTGCCGGCACCGCAGCTGCAGGCCGCAGAGCGCCACGCGAGCGCCGCGCCGCTCAACGCCCTTGAGCGCCGCATTTACGACCTTATAGCATCAGTGGTCAATCTGCCGCCGTTAGGCACTGATGGCGAGCCGCAGTATGGCATCACCGATGTGCTGGGCTATGTAGGCCTCACGTCAATAACGAGTATCAAGCTCGCCACGCTGATTTACAAGGCGTTTGGCGTGCAGGTCAATGCCCGCACGCTGGCTAAGAGTGAGAGCCTGCAATCCATCGAGAACCAAGTGCTGGAGCACTTGCTCGGCGAAGGAGCCACGGCCGCTGACCATAGCGCAGCGAGCGCAGAAGTAGCTGCTGCGCCGGAGCAAGCGCCGCTGACCTATTCGCAGCAGGGTGTATATCTTGACTGCCTCAAAAACCCGGGCACCACGCTTTATAATGTGCCGTCAATGGTGACATTCCCTGCCGGCGTAGAGCCACAGCAGATAGTAGATGCTGTCAAAGCCACTGTCGCCAATCACCAAAGCTTCAGCCTGGTGATTGCCAACAACGGCGGCGAGCCGTGTCAGCTCCTGAAGGCCGATATGCCGGTAGATGTGCCGGTGGCGCAGATGACGCTCGGCGAGCTTGAGGAATACCAAAACGGCTTTATGCGTCCGTTTAATATCTTCGAGGGGCCGCTGTATCGCTTTGAGGTGGTCACCACGACAGACGGCGTGTCGCACCTGTTTATGGATATCCACCACCTCATCACCGATGGGGCCTCGGTGGATATTATCATCAAGGAGATAACAGCACGCATCAACGGCGAGGCTGTGGAGGCAGAGAATTACTCATATCTGCAATTTGCGGCTGACCAAAGCACGGCCGCCGACGGCGATGAATATCGCGCCGCTCGCGATTTCTTTGACAAGCGGCTATGCCGCTGTGAGGGCGCCAGCGAGATTACGCCGAATATGCCCAAAGACGAAGAAGCGGTGCATACCTTGGGCACATGCCGCCATAGCATAGACCTCGCGCCGGTGGAGCAGTTAGCCAAGACGTTGGGCGTCACGCCGATGAGTGTGTTTCTCGCAGCGGCTTACTATACCGTGTGCCGTTATGTCAACAACAAGCAAGTGTATATCGGCACAATATCCAATGGCCGCAGCAACTTGCGCACCTATAATACCACCGGTATGTTTGTCAACACGTTGGCCCTCAGCAGCGAGGTTGGCGAGCAGACCGTGGAGCAATACATCAGGGAGACAGCCGCCACGTTTGCCGAGACCATCGAGCACGAGCAATATCCGTTTGCGCGCATCGCCGCCGATTACGGGTTCCACCCCGAGATTGTCTTTGAGTATCAGGTGGGAGTGATTGCCGACTACAGCGTAGGCGGCGCTGCCGTCACCTCCAAGGTGCTGGCACTGGACTTGGCCAAGTTTAAGATGAAGATAGCAGTCTATGACGAGCCCGACGGCGGCAATGCCATCGTCGTGGGCTATGATGAGGCGCTCTATACACTCGGCTTGGCGTTAGGCTTGGCCGAGTCAGTAGCCGCCACGGTGTCGCACTTTGTGGCAACGCCGGAAGCCCTGCTCAAGACCATATCCATCATGAGCGAGGGTCAGCGCGTCGAGGTGGAGCGATACAGCACAGTGGCGCTGGACGATGTCAAGGAGCGGGTCTTCTATGCGCCCCTGGAGCGCTATGCCGTGGAGCAGCCTGACAAGACGGCTCTGATAGCCTCAGACCGCACGCTCACTTACGCCGAGTTTAACCGCGAGGCCAATCGTATAGCCCACGCACTGATGGCACGCGGGGTGAAGAAAGGCGACCGCGTGGTGGTGCTGCTGCCGCGCACCAGTGCGGTGCTCTTGACATTCTATGGCGTGTCAAAGGCCGGCGCTGCATATATACCTTGTGACCCCGAATATCCTGCCGAGCGCATCTCGCTCATCACCGAGGACTCAGACGCCACATTTGTCGTCACCACGGCAGAGCATCTCGCCGAGCATGGCAGCAAGGCAATAGACATAGCCGAACTGCTCAGCGCCGACAACACAAATGTGGATAACCCCGGTGTAGATGTTACGCCCGATGACTTGGTATATCTGATATATACGTCCGGGTCCACGGGCCGGCCTAAGGGCGTGATGCTGCGCCATGAGGGCATTTGCAACTACTTGCAATGCCACCCGGCCAATCGCCACATACATGCAATGGCCACCGAGGGGTCGTGTTTCCTGAGCGTGACCACCCTGTCCTTTGATATGTCGCTTAAGGAGTATGGCTTTTGCTTCTTCAACGGCTTGACCTTTGTGCTTGCCGATGAGGGCAGCTGCAACAACCCCATCGAGCTTGCGCGCCTGTTCAAGTCCACCGGCGCCGACATCTTTAATGCCACGCCGTCGCGCCTGCTCAATTATATGGAGCTGCCGGAGTTTTGCGATGCTCTGGCCAAGTGTAAGTGCATCCTTAGCGGCGGCGAGGCTTACAGCGACAAGCTGCTGAGCCGTCTGCATCACATCACCAAGGCGCGCATCTTCAACACCTACGGGCCCACGGAGATTACCGTGTCGTCAAACTGCAAGGAGCTGACGCACACCGATGTCATCAGCATAGGTCAGCCGCTGCTTAATTACATAGAGTATGTGGTTGACGTCGATGGCAATGAGTTGCCGGCGGGTGTCGTGGGCGAGCTGTACATCGGCGGTGTGGGCGTAGCCAAAGGCTACAACAACCTGCCCGAGCAGACTCGCGAGCGATTTGTGACCTATAAGGGCGTGAGATGTTATCGCTCGGGCGACTATGCCCGGTGGAGCGAGGGCGGCGATGTGATGGTGCTTGGTCGTATGGACAACCAAATCAAGCTGCGCGGCTTGCGTATTGAGCTTGGTGAGGTAGAGGCTGCCATCTGCAAGGTGGCGGGCGTCAAGCAGGCAGTGGCTATGGTGCGCAAGATTGACAATGTGGAGCACCTTGCCGCCTATTACACGGCCGAGCGCACTATCGATATCGAGGAGCTGAAGAGCGAGATAAGCCAGACGCTGACGCGCTATATGGTGCCCACGGCATATCTGCAGCTTGAAAAGTTCCCCCTTACCCCCAATGGCAAGACCGATGTCAAGCACCTGCCGGAGCCGCAGTTGGCCAAGGTGGGCGGCGACTATGTGGCGCCCCGCACCAAAGCTGAGGAGGCGTTTTGCAACATCTTCGCCCGGATACTGTCGCTTGACAAGGTCAGCGCCGCCGACTCGTTCTTTGACCTCGGCGGCACGTCGCTGACGGTGACGCGCGTGATGATAGAGGCTCAGCGAATAGGCTATGAGGTGGCGTATGCCGACATATTCAAAAACACCACACCGCAGCAGTTGGCACGCCTTGTGTCGGCCGCCGATAGCGACGACGAGGCGGCAGCCGCCGACAGCGAGGTCACAGACTATGATTATAGCGCCATCAATAACTTGCTTGCCAATAATACGCTCGACAGCTATCGCCGCGGCGAGCGCCTCGCTTTGGGCAATGTGCTGCTGACGGGCGCCAACGGCTATCTCGGTATCCATATCTTACATGACCTGCTTGAGCATCATCTGAAGGAGCAGCCGGAAGCCAAGGTGTATTGCCTGGTGCGTCACGGGCGCAACGGCGTCAGCAGCGAGGCACGCCTGCGCAACCTGCTGTTCTATTACTTTGAGAAGAGCTACAAGGAGCGCTTCGGCACACAGATGATAGTCATAGATGGCGATGTCACCAACCCGCAGGCCTTTGACAAGGTGGGCGAAGTGGATACGGTCATCAACTGTGCGGCCATCGTCAAGCACTTCTCCGAGGGCACCGAGATAGAGGATATCAATATCGGCGGCTTGCAAAACTGTGTGGATTTCTGCCTCAAGCGCGGCGCACGCCTGATACAGACGAGCACCAACAGCACGGGCGGCCAGTCAGTCAACGGCTATCCGGACCCGAATACTGACTTCAGCGAGCAGATGCACTACTTCGGACAGACGCTCAGCAGCAAATACACCCACTCCAAGTTTATCGCCGAGCGCATAGTGCTTGAGTCGATTATCAACAAAGGATTGGTGGCCAAGGTGGTGCGCTTGGGCAACTTGGCACCGCGTGCTGTCGATGGCGAGTTCCAAATCAACTTCCGGTCAAACTCGGCTATGGGCAGGCTGCATATCTTCCAGATGCTCGGCGCCATCAGCTATACGCAGGCCATGGGCACTATGGAGTTCTCACCCATCGATGAGGTTGCGCGTGCGGTGCTGCTGCTTGCGACGACGCCCAAGGAGTGCTGCGTGTTCCACCCGTTCAACAACCACACCCAGCTGCTTGGCGATGTGGTGAGAGCTATGGCCGCTACGCTGAAGGTGAATATCGAGGAGGTTGAAGATGAGGAATTCCAGCAGCGGCTTATGGAAGCCGCCCAAGACCCCGAGAAGGCCAAAGTGTTGCAGTCAATGCTGGCCTATAAGGCAGTAGGTAAGGATAAGGTGTCGATTTTCAAGAAGTATAATCCGTACACCATCAATGTGCTTGCACGCCTGGGCTTTCACTGGAATATCACATCAATGGATTATGTGCAGCGCTTTATCAGCGCTATCGCAGCGCTTGACTTCTTTGAAGATAAGCGTTAAGAAAGATGTTGTAAATAGGTGAATATATGCGATTTGTGATAATCACAATAATCTCTTTGCTGGCCACGTGCAGCATGAGTGCGGCAACGCAGGCTATAGAGGTTAGCCTTGACAAGAAGGTGATTTATGCCGACTCGCTCAATCTGGCGCCTAACACCGATGTGGCGACGATGCTGTCGTTGCTACCGGAGCTTTTGGAGCGCCCGGGGTGGTCAGCCATAACTCACTATGACATAAAAATACAGGGCATTAGCGTGGGCAACGCCTCAGATGTGACGCTCTATCAATTGCGCCTCAATGACATAGAAAAGATAGAGATAAGTGACAGCCCCGTGTCAAGCTACCTCAACAATGGTCAGGGCGGATCGATAGACATCACCCTGCGTGAGCCGCTGTCGAGAGAACGAAAGACGTGGGGCAGCGCGGCTGTCAGCGCTACTTATCCCACCGACGTTATGGGTCAAGTGAATGTGGCCGTTCGCTCCAAGAAGGTGCTTGTGCGAGGGCTTGCGATGGCCGACTACTACTATGGCACTGAGCGCGCTACCTCGCAGGGCTATGTCGGTGGCGCGCCGGCGGGTTCGGCGCTGACCACAGAGACGACTACAAAATTCTGGAGTCAGATGGCGCGGGTGTATTGCACATATATGCCAACGATGCGTGATTTGATAAAGATAAATGTGTCCGAGCATAGGTCAGGGCGGCGAGATATGCTTGGGAGTGGCGATGCCTCCGACCGGCCGGCCAAGCAGTATGCCGGCAACACGTCGCTGCAAAGCTATCTCAAGTATGAGCACGCTATACGCAAGCGCTCCAAGCTGACCGTCGAGGCACAGCATGTGTATTCGCCGCAAGACAATAGCTATAATGATTATGCAGTAAGAGCTTATGATAACCATAAGCGCAGTCATAACCTCGCGGGCAAGGTAGAGCTCAAGGTGTCAGTGCTGCGCGGGACGACGGATAAGCACTATCTGGACTTGACGGCGGGGTTGAATGGCAGCAAGACGTGGGTCTCGCAGCAGATGTCAAATATAGACAATAGCTTTGAAGATGCATCAGTAGCCCGGAGCGATGTTTCGGGCGACGCCTCTTATCTTATGCCATATATCAGCGCGGAGAGCACTCTTGGTAATATCAGCTTTAAGGCTGCTGCTCAATATCATCTATACAGGCAAAATATTGATGCCAAAAAGGACTTCAAGCAGCGGCGCAACGATTTTACTTTCAATGTGATGGGTGAGTGGCATATCACGCCGGCCCACACCGTGAGGCTGACGCTTGATCGCGCGTTGCAGCGCCCCACGGCCGAGCAGTGCTATCCATATCTGATATATCATCCATTGGATATGGTATATACAAAGGGCAATGTGGAGCTTACCACCATGTTGCTGCACCAGGTAGGAGCCGAATATATAGCGCTATTGCACTCGGGCCATCACTCGTTGCAGGTCAATGTAGGAGGCAGATATAACCATGTCAGCGACATCGTATGCCCCTATTTTGATATGGTCACGCCGCCGCCGGGGGCTATGGGGCTGTCGCTAAGGTATCGCACCTACGTCAATGACGGCACAAATGACATCTTCAGCGGCAACCTTATGGCGATATACAGCTACCGCAGGTTCACCCTGTCGCTGGCGGCCAATGTGTATCACAACACCCAGCGTGTGTTTGAAGAGAAGGACCATTATGATTACTTCAACATCTCCGTGCTGCCGGCGTGGCAGCTGCCGCGAGGGTGGAACACCTCGTTAGGCATTATCTATTACAGCAAGGTGTCGCGCCTGGCGTCAACGTTTGGCAGTAGTGCACACGCCAATATCAATGTGTCAAAGAGCTGGGGACCGGTGAATGTATCAGTCTATGGCACCATCGGTCTTGATGGGATGGCCAAAGATAAGGATATCTCATCAGAGAATACATCCGTCATCAAGGAATACCGGCCGGTGAGCAATAGCATAGGTATGGCTATCAATTATTTATTTTAGCGAGAAGAGAAAAATATGCAGCGCAAATCATATCTTACGGGCAAGGCTTTCAAGATGTTTCTCGGCGCATCGATACTCACGGCTCTGTCGGCGATGCTTGGAAATATCGTAGATGGCATCATCGTGAGCCACCTCATCGATTACAATGCCATGTCAGCGACGTCGCTGAGCAAGCCTATCATACAGGGTAATTACACCTTTTATCAGTTGGTGGGCCTCGGGGCGAGCATCCTTGTGGCGAAAGCCCTGGGGAGCAATGACCGGCGCCGAGCCAACGGGCTGTTCACGATGGCCATCATCGTGCTGCTGATATATGGGTTTGCGGAGACCGCGGTGGGCATCATCTGCCCCGGGGTGGTCGTTGATGCCATATGCACCGGTGAAGCGCTGCGCGCCTATTCGATGCAATATTTTGTGCCGCTATTGATAGGCACGCCGCTGTTTTTAGCGGTGTATTTCCTTGGAGGATTTACTGCCATTGACGGCTCGCCTAAGTTGGTGTCCGTGGCAATGATAATTGATAACGCGGTAAATCTGACGATGGATATCGTGCTTATCAAGGTGTTTGATATGGGCGTTGCGGGCAGCTCGGTGGCTACACTGATAGGCCACGCTGTGGCGTGCGTGATAATGCTGAGCCACTATGTGGGTGGGCGCTCGCAGTATAGGATTGACCTATCGGGGTTGCGGCTGTCGGGGTTGCGCGAGGCGTGCGGCAGCGGCATGCCCTTCGCAGTGGCGAGCATCTGCATGACGGTGTATCTATATAGCACTCAGACTATTATCGGTGGCTCGCTGGGCCATGATAAGCTGTTTATATTCTCCGTTATGCTCAACATCATGACCATATATAATATGTTTGTGTCGGGGTCGTGCGCCACGATGCAGCAGCTTGCGGCGCTGCAATTGGGCATGGGCGACAGCTATGGACATAGGCTGACGGTGTTCACGGCATTCAGATTTCTCAACATCAGCCTTGCGTGTGCGTGCGCGGTGATGTGTGTGGCGCCGGAGCTTGTGGCGCGCATGTTTGATTGCCCGGAGGGACTGCTGACAGAGTGTTGTGGCGGCGTGAGGATATATGGTGTGGCCTTTTGGCTCTTCTGTGTGCTGTATCTGTTGATGGTCAATTACAAGCTATTGCATCAGACGGCACTCGCCAATTTTATCAGCTTCTTTCTCAATTTAGCGGTGATACCGGTGATGTGGCTTACTGCTACACAATGTCCGGCCATGGTGTGGTGGAGCAATCTCATAGCCTATGCCTTTGTGGCCGTCGTGGTGCTGATAGTGGCGCGTGTCAAGACGCAGCGAGACAAAAACCTGATGCCGGTGCTGTTGCTGCCCAAGGGCGTGAGGTATCCCTCGCTTGATTTCTCATACGCATATACCGCTGAGGCTATGCACAGCAGCTTTGAGCAGCTGTCAGAGTGGCTTAAAGGACGGCGGCTGAGTACGAGTGCGATTTTCAAGGTGCGTGTGGTGGCCGAGGAGCTGATGTCAAATATCACGCGCCACAGCGGCCAGACGAATGAGCATGCCTACGCCGATGTGAGGCTCGTCATCAGAGACAATGTAGTAACGCTCTCAATCACAGATGACGGCAAGCCATTCAATCCCATAGAAAACAAAGACAAGGGCTATGGGTTGATGATAGCCAACGGATTGGCTACGGATATTTCGTATAAATATCAGTTTGGCCAAAATATGACTATGGTGAAGATTGATATTAGCGACAAGGAGGCATAGCTATGCTGCGGGTGAAGGTGTTTGAAAATCCGGAGTCCATCACTGACGGAGAGTTGGCGGGGCTTGCGGCGCGGCTCACGCCGGAGTGCCGAGCACGCGCGCAGCGGTATAAGTATCGCAGCGGGCGGGCGCAGTCGTTGGTGGCCGATGGCTTGCTGCTCGACCTTGTAGGTGAGGTCACCGGGGCGAGTGCGTTGCCACAGTGCGGCGTGGCCGATGCCGGGGGCAAGCCCATATTTGTGCATCGCCCCGACTTGCATTTCAATAAGAGCCATTGCTCGCGCGCCGTGGTGTGTGCTCTCGGCGATGCGCCTGTAGGCGTTGATGTAGAGGCTATTCCTGAAGCCGTTGACGCGGAGCTGTGTGAGCGCTGTTTCAGCGCCGAGGAGATAGCCGATATTATGACGGCTGATGATCCGGCGGCACGATTTGCGCAGCAGTGGACGCGCAAGGAGTCGCTTGTCAAGCTCGAAGGGGTGGGGATTATTGACGATATGCCATCGTTGTCGAGACGATATCCATACGACAGATACCATTTTGACACACATATCAGCGAGGCCGGCCGATATGTATATACCATTTGTACACACATAAAACATAAACAAGAAATCACGAGTATATAGCTATGAAACGTATCATCTTGACACTGGTATGCTCACTGATGGTCTTTGCCGCCACTATGTTTATGACATATAAATATGTGGAGGGGGAGGAGCTGCGCGATGCCGATAAGCTCAATGCTATGCTTGTCAATAGGGTGAGTGACTATACCGACCGGTCGCTGCGCATGTCAGAGACGGCTACCATCAGCTTTCTCACCGGTCTGCTATACACTCGCGAGCACGTCCAGGCCGATGGCACCTCGAGCACGGAGCTATATATCTCAGATAAGTATAAGACAGAGCTGAAGGCCACGGTGTATGAGGTGCTTGATGACTTCCTCGAGATAAACAAGCACGCAAGCACGGCAATGTTTATCTTCGCGCCCGACGCCTTGCCCGGAGGCAAGCACGGCATCTATGCGCCATCGCTCAAGCGGGGCGACTACACGCGATATGACCTGTCAGAGAGCTATGATTTTGCGGCGTCAGAGAATTATAAGCGGCTACAGACGGCGCACGGCGCGATATGGAGCGTGCCCTCGTCAGAGTCGCCTATCGCCGGGCGGCGCGTGGTGTGCTATGTGCCCATATATGATGTGAGCGGCCGCTTCTTTGCCGCCTTTGCCGTCAATTATGATGTTAGCGACCTGCGGCATCGGTTGTCGAAGGTGCTGCCCTACGGTGCTGACAATTCGGGCATCTTCCTTGTTGACGATGCCAATGCCATTATCACCTCAACATACAACTACGATGCTCGGCGCTATAGCAGCGCCGAAGAAATGCAGCGAGAGCTGCAGCGCTCCGGGGTGCTGCAACGCCCGGATAGTGCCGAGGTGACGTCGCCGGAGGTGCGCTATGTGGCCGATTTTGGAGGCGAAAGGCACTATGTGTATTCGGAGGAGCTGCGGCACATACCGTGGCGAGTAATAGTGGTGTGCAGTGAAGATGCCATCTATGCTGCTGTCATACACACTGCCAATATCGTTACTGTTGTGGCTCTCATAGGCATGGCGCTGATGCTGCTGTGCTGTGTGGTGATATTCCGTCAGATGCGCAATAACCTCCGACACCGCGTGGCGATGCAGAGCGAGCTGCGGTTAGCATCGCAGATGCAGCTGTCAATCCTCAGGCCCTCGGCGGCTGAGACCGAGGATTTCAGTCTCGCTACGTGTCTCAAGCCGGCCAAGGAGACCGGTGGTGACCTGTATGACTATGTGGTGAGAGGTCGTGAGCTTGTCTTTGTGGTGGGTGACGTGTCGGGCAAAGGCGTGTCAGCTGCGCTGTTTATGACGCAGGTGTGCTCGCTCTTCCGCAGCGCGGTGTCGCGGTGTGACGGCCCGGCGGCTATCGTGAGCGAAATCAATGACGTGCTGTCGCGTCACAATCCACAGATGACGTTTTGCACCATGATAGTGGGCGTGTATGACCCTATCGAGCGAAGTCTGCGCTACTGCAACGCCGGCCACACGCGCCCGGTGTCGGTGATAGGCGGGCTCGCTGCCACCATTGACGTGTTGCCCAATATGGCGGTCGGTGTCATGGAGCAGTATGGCTATCGCGAGCAATCGTTGCAGCTGCACGAGGGTGACACCATCGTGGCCTATACAGATGGCGTGACCGAGGCTATGAACAGAGAGCACCATCTCTACGGCGAGCAGCGACTGATAGAGACGGTAGGCGCGGCTCAAGGCTCCGGCCAAATCATAGAGGCCACGATGGCGTCAGTGGCGCGCTACAGTGACGGCGAGCCACAAAGCGATGATATCACCATCATGGCGATAACGCTGCGGTAGCGACAGCGATGTGATGTACGCGGCGTATTGTGATAATTTGCGCATATCAATAATTT
>JAEDNZ010000189.1 GCA_016302215.1 Muribaculaceae bacterium | reverse complement strand
CCGCCCAATCCCCTAAAAATCACCAATTTACACCGCGCCCTCCGAGTGCTCCGAGTGCTCCGAGTGCTCCGAGTCTGCTATCCTCGCTCCTAAAAGCCCATAATGACCCAATAGTCGCCGCCGCCCACGCCCGCCGCGCCGTCAGGCCGCGCCCCAAGAGCCGCCGCTAACTTCAGGCTGAAAGCCGTAACCACGGCGAGCCTGACAGGCTCGCTGTGCATTAGCCGGGGGCAAGGCCGTCGCCCGACGGCCGCAGCCCTCGGATAGCCATCACCAAAACATAAAGTCTGGAAGACGACACCTTGCCCCACAAAATTCCCGCCCAATCCCCTAAAAATCACCAATTTACACCGCGCCCTCCGAGTGCTCCGAGCCGCCGCGGGAGGGGATTGAACGCAGAGAGGCCGCGCCGGATTGCGGCGCGGCCTCTCGGTGAATGGGCCCGGGGAGGGTTATCTGATGATGATTTTGCTTACTTTGTTGCCTTGGCGCACGATGTAAGTGCCGGCGGTAACGGGGTGTGTGATGCGTATGCCTTGGAGGTTGTAGTACTCCGTGGGGGCATTGGCATCGTCAGCGATGACGGCACTGATACCGGCGCTCTTGCCGGTGTCGCCCTGCTGGTTGTAGATGGCGTGGTTGCGCACCTTCACATTGTCGCCGGTCTGGTTACCGCTGCCGTTGCTGAAGATTACGTTGCACTCATTGAGGGCGCCATCGGTCACCACTGCATACTCATAATATTGGCCGTTGAAGGTCATGGCAGTGCCCGGCCATGCGCCGGTGATTTCGTTGCACTCATTGCTGCCATAGATGTAGCAGTTGACCTTTGACCAGCCGGCCGTGGAGTTGTCAAAATAGATGCGCCACTCGGTGCTCTGCTTCTCTGCCTTGGTGAAGACTGCCGAGCCGGTCTTGGTGTCGGTGCCGTTGGTGGCGCTCCAGCTCACGGTTACAGACTCGCCTACGTTCATGTCAGCGCCGATGGTGAATGTGGCGGCATCGCTGAAGGATACCTGCTCGCCGTTGCCCACCTTATACCAGGCCGTGGTGGCGTTGAAGGCCTTGATGGTGACGTCTTGTGTGCCCACAAAAGTGCCGCCATTGGGTGTGACGCGCACGCTCAGGCCCGAGGCATCAATCACATCATATGGGTCGCGTGAGGAGCCTATCTTATATACACCGCCATTGACATATTTGTAGCCGCCTTCGCCGTTGCCGGGCGACTGCTCGTTGCCACCATTGCTGAAGATGATATTAGCGCCCTCGGGTATCTCACCAGAGCCGGTGTAGGTCCACTTATACATATTGTTGCCCAGGTATTGCATCTTCTGGCCGGGCCATGAGCCGCCGGTGTAGTTGGCTCCATCGGTCCATATCCAGGCCATGGCGCTGCTCCATGATTCGTGATAGAGGAATACGGCTTGCTCGCCGGGCTCCATTGCGGGTTCTATTACGGGGTCGGGCTCCTCGCGAGTGCCGCCGCCACCGCCGCCGCTGCCGCCGGAGGGCTTCACGGTCCATGTCTCATCGGGCATCGTCTCATCAGGCCATGTGGTCCACGGCTGATCCACCGAGGTGCTGCCATAGAGATACTTGCCATCGTCGCCGATTTTGCCGGGGCCGTTGAGCACATACACGCGCATATTGCCCTTGCCCGAGCACTCGGCGGTGAGGGTGCCGTTGGTGACGGTCTTTACATCGCCGGTGATGGCATCTACATACTTGCCATTGAGGATATTCGTAAAGGTGGAGTTGCCGGAGATGGTCACCAGCACGTATGAGTCAGTGGAGCTGTCCTTGTAGCGACGCTTGAACGACAGGCGACCCGAGCAGCCATCGGTGGAGTATTGGCCCTTGCGCAAGGCAGGCACGGCAGCACGAATCTTGTTGAGGCGCTGTATGTGGCGTGCCAGGGGGTATGTCAGGGTCGAGGCCAGGTTGCCCGTGGCATTGCTATATTCGGCAAAGTCGGTGACGGTGACGTCGCCCTCGATATATCCGCCGAAGTAAGCGCGGCCGGTGTCCTTGAGGGCAAGTACGGCGCCTTTGTCAATGTCCTTACCTTTCTGAAACTCTACCTCAGAGCCGTAATAGATACACGGAATGCCACGGAAGGTGAACATCAGCGAGAGGTTTTCGGCCCATGTGGCTTGGTCTTTGTTGAAGCGGTAGTTGCTGTCGGGGGCATAGTCGTGCGAATCTACATACACCACATTGTATGTGGCATCATTGTAGAGGTAGTCTTGGCTATGCACGCCGAAGGCGCCCGAGGCGCTGTTGAAGTTCCAGTGCATGGCAAAGTCTATGACACTCATGCCCGAGAAATCGGTGTAGTCAGGGGTGTGGTAGTCGTTGCCATTGAGCAGGGCATTGTCGCTGCGGCGTATGATACTTGCGGCGTGGCCCAGGTCGTCTTCGCCTTGCGTGAGCACTGACTCCCAGTTGGTGTGCCCGCTCACGGTCTCATAGTCATGCGAGCCCTCGGTGGGAGTGGGGATAGCCACCACATTGTCCCACGACGCGGCGTCATAGTTCCAGGCGTAATCTTTTGACTCCTTCCAGGTGTAGTAGCAGGGCGAGCAGTTGTAGTTAGCGCCGCGATAAATCACCTCCATAGAGCGGGCGCAAACCTCGCCGAACATGAAGAATGGGGTGTTGCCGCGCTTGGCCTTAGCCTCAGCTGACTCGGCAGCCTCACAGAGCTGAGGCAGGAAGTTGTTGTTAAACGACAGGCGGGGGATATGGCCGGCGGTGTCAATACGGAAGCCGTCAACGCCCATTTTGATAAAGCGCGAGTAGCAATCCACTATGTAAGAGCTGACGGCCGGATTTTCGGTGTTGAGATCCACACAGTCGCCGGCGATTTGGCCCCACCAGCGCGAGGGGTCGTCCCAGTCAAACCATGCTTTGTGGTGCCAGTAGTTGTGAGTGTCCTTGTTGGTGAAGTCAGTGTTCTTCATCAGCGCCAGGCGCGCGCCATACTGGTCGCCGGGCTTGAGCGAGGCATAATTCTCGGGGAGCATGCCGCCCTGGCTCTTCGGCACCACCTTCATCGAGGCGTTGATGTCGCCGAGGTCCTGGCTGTAGTCCTTTTCAAACATCTTGCAGAGGTGACCTTCGCCGAAGTTGCCCGTGTGCTGGAGCACCACGTCGAGGATAAGTTTCATGCCGCGGCGGTGCACCTCGTCGATGAGGGTCTGAAAGGCCACCTCGGCATCAGCATCGGTTGAGCTTTTGCTCACATAGCGGTGGTCAATCTTAGAGAAGTCCATGGCGTGGTATCCGTGGTAGTCCAGGCCGGAGCCGTTCTCCACGATAGGCGTAATCCACACGGCTGTGAAACCCAGCGCCTTGATGTAGTCGAGCTTGTCAATAAGGCCTTGGAAGTCGCCGCGCCACTCCGGGTCGTTGACGTTGAGCACGCCGTCCCAGCAATAGGTGTTGTT
>JAEDNZ010000188.1 GCA_016302215.1 Muribaculaceae bacterium | reverse complement strand
TACAGGTTTGAATCCTGTGCGAGTCACAACGGAGCCTCGGCAATCGCCGGGGCTCCTTTTCATGAATACCACACATGTAATTGATGCGCATCGCCGACATTTACAATATCATAAATCGCAACAAATATGCGTGGTGGGGCATCACGACGGTTCTCGCCGCTGTGTATGCAGCGATGTATTACCTCCATCCTCACTGCTATGATGAGTGTTGGTATCAGGACTCTATGCTCAGCTATGTGTTTGCCCCCACGCCGCGTCACTTCTGCGAGTCTGTGTGGCGCTGCTGGGTTGACCACTACGAGAGTGACAATTGCCGGTTGGCCAACATCATAGGCGCACCCCTACTCTTGATGCCCAAATGGCTATCGTCAGCGCTGCTGGGCGCCGCAGTGGGCTACAGCACCATGTGCGCTGCACGTCTCGCCGGCATTTGGCGCCGCAATCTCACGGCATACTTCACGCTGCTATTTTTCTGGGTAATATTGCTACCGTGGAATGATGTTATGCTCACCATCATCTTCGGCATGAATTATACTATGGGCATCGCCGTGACGCTCGCCGCGATGGCTGTCTTTATAAACTCCAAGTGCTCGCTCGCCGCGTCATGCGCTATAGGCTTAGTTGCCGGCTCGTGGCATGAGGGCATTTCAGCGCCGCTGCTATGCGGCCTACTGACGATGGCTGTCTTTTACCGCCGATACCGCACAAAGCGTCACATCGCCATCATCATCGCCATAGCAATAGGTATTACGGTGATATGCCTTGCTCCGGGGCCATGGCTCAGGGCACATCAGATGAACAACATCGGATATTTTCTGAAGCACCCCCTTGCCGGCGCATATTATGGGGCACTGTGCTATGTAGCTGCCGGTTTCTATATCATAGCCTGTCGGCGCATCAGCCTCAAGACATCGGCAATGGCATCAGGCCTATTTGCCACAATGATAGCGGCATTTGGCGTATGGCGCATATTCTACGGTTTACCTCGCACGATATATGTATGCACGGCATTCGCCATCGTGCTGCTGACAGCGCTGCTATGGGGACGTTACAAAATCAGGCTGCGCATCCTGCATTTCCCTCCAATGGCGCATATGGCTCTGTGCATAGCCATCACTGCCATCATAGCGATGCACTTTGGAGCGTGTATCGCCGAGCTGACCAATCTTAAGCGTTGCGATGACATTCAGCGGCGCGACTATCCGTCGGCTGCTCACATAGGCTCCAACATATACATACCATTGCGCATGCCGTGGGATATATCGCTGATGACGCTCGGGAGGGTGACATACTTCAACTATATGCGCCCGGGCGTATCCGAACATATCTACTCAGTCAATACCGGCGGCGGCAAACTCACCGACATCAACGCCGCCCCATATATCACCCCGGAGGCGCTGCGCGGCTTTACGCCGGAGCGAGCCACGAGATACGAATGTAACACACCTGCCTATCTCTATCACGGCGTGATAGTGCTGGCCTACAGCGATGCTCATGTTTATGGCATCGAAGCTACGTTTGGCAATGCCAAATGCAATTACTACTACGTCATACGTCCATTTACCGGGGCTGATGGTCAGCGCTACCTCTACATAGTGCCGCAAGGCGGATTTAAAGAGGCGCTGCTATATAGGCGCGTGCCTGACGCCATTAGACTAAACTATAATCCTCCCCGATGATACGCAACACAATAACCAGGCCTAATAACACCGCATCAAAGAGGAGCGCCACAGCGATATGGATCATCACCGCCATAGTGGGCATCATCTTTGGTGTGCTATACTTCTTGCAGCCCGACACCAACGATGAGTGCTGGTATAAGCTCTCCATGATACCATATCTCAAAGAGCCATCATTGAGTGCTTTCTTTGAGTCGGTATGGAATTGTTGCAAGCACCATTATCTATACGATAACGGTCGATTAGCCAATGTTGTCGGGACGGTGATGTTGCTGCTGCCGCGATGGATATCGGCAGTGATTCTCGGCGGCGCTGTAGCCTACTGTATGGCACTATCTGCACGCCTCGCCGGCATTTGGCGCAAGGGCGTGCCGGCCTACGTTGTGCTGATTTTCCTTTGGGTTTTTGCCATGCCGTGGAACGACAAGATGCTCACTCTCATCTTCAGTTATAATTATATCTGCGGAGCAGCGCTCTCACTGCTGCTCATAGCCATTACGCTCAGAGCCAAGAAGATGAGTATCATTGCTTCTTTTGCACTCGCGCTAATCACAGGGCTATGGCATGAAGGTTTTGCGGGGCCGCTGCTCTGCGCCATCGCAGCTCTCGCCATGGTTCACCGCAGATACCGCAGCAAGCGCATCGCCGCTATAATCCTCGGGCTGGCGCTGGGCATTACATACCTATGGCTGGCACCCGGCACCGATTGCCGCGTTGCCAGATATCCGTCCGGATTTGGCAGTGGTCTGCGCGAACCATTCATAGGATGGTATTACGGAGTTATATGCTATGCAACTCTTGCCTTCGCTATATTACGAGTTTTTGTGCGGCGCCACCGCCACGCTATGTCCTCATCGCCTTTGTTTATCGCAATGCTTGTAGCGATGCTTGGAGCATGGGGAGTGTGGAGATATTTTATGGGCGGTGCGCGCACGGCCATAGGATGCACAGCGTATGCCATAGTGCTGCTTATGGCTCTCACCGCAGGGCGGCTCAGCGGTAGGCACGGGCAAGGCACGCCATCATCCGTGCGTCGATATGCAATCGCGGCGGCAACGATGACTCTCGCTGCACTTATGGCTGTAAATCTCACGGCCACCATCATCGGAGTAGCCAATGTTAGGAATTGCAGCCGCATAATGACCGAACGCTATAGCCAATCTCCGGCCGAGGATATCTACATTCCCCTAAAAATGCCGTGGCAGTCATCGCCATGGACATTAGGCAAAGTTGACAATCTGGGATTTCTCACCAAATTATCATATACATATTACAAAGCGTATTACTACGATGTGCATGGACCGGTGTCAGAGCCACGTCCGGTGCCGATAGGTCTAAAAGGATTTACGCCTGCCAAGGCCAAAGAGATAGGCACAGGGGCTTATAAGGCTTATTACTATGGGCATGTTATCGTCATTGATGCTCCCGGCTATGCTTGCACACTTAATTCAATAGTATATCACTTTAAAGACAAGAAATCACAATACCAAAACTACTTGATGCCATTTAGGGGCGCAGACGGCAAAGAATACACCTATGTGGCGCCTTATGGGTGCTACAAAGAGGCGATGTTATATGGCGAGCCTACAAGTGTAGAGCTTATTCCGCTGCAATGCCGCTGATTGTATCCTCAGCCCTATAGGCTGATGGCGACACACCGGCATAATGCTTGAAATAACGGCCGAAGAATGATTGGTTGGAGAAGTTGAGTTTGTCAGCAATCTCCTTGATGCTCATATCGGTGTGTGTCAGCAGATGCTTGGCTTCAGATA